>JABLXD010000033.1 GCA_013178285.1 Methanofastidiosum sp. | reverse complement strand
TACGACATATCAATCCCATCGATAATATTTTTTTTACAACGACTACCACGATTAAATTATTTATATATGAAATAATATATTCATATATATGAAATTAAACTTTCATATATATTTATAAAGATTTGTGTGAGGCAAATTCTTCATCAGTATGGGTAAAGACTAGTAAAGGAATACAAGTTAGAGATGGATGTAATTTTTTTATAATTATGCAATAAAGCATTTACAAACACTAAATTTAAATATCGAATAATTCATAGTCTATTGTGGATAAAAAAATTAATCTTGATGACATAAACAAGTTACTAGAGAAGGGAAAACCAGCTGAATTATTAAATCTTATATTGCATATTCTCGATTTCAAGACAAACGAGATTATTTTATATAACCTTCTATTAAAATCTTCACTAACGATAAAGCAAATCGAAAAAGAATTGAATCTTTCAGAGAGGACAATAAGGAAATATCTTAAAACTTTAGAAGATGAAGGATTTATTTATAAAAGAATAGAGCGCGGCAAAAGATTAATGTACATCTATAGCTCTACGCCAATACAAGAAACGTGGAAATTGGCCGATACTAAAATACGAGATATTTTAGGGAAAATTACAGTGGCCCTAGAGAACAAGCCTTAATTTTAATGCACATGGGGCTACCAGTATGCGTCTTCGATTGTCCCTACCCCTTCGCCCAGATCACTTAGGGTAATTGTTGCGTTTTCATCTTTTATTGTGAGTTCTTTGGAGATAACGGCATATTGGATATAAACTTGAGAGCCGCCGCCCTTCATGTCGTATCTATTAGTTGCATATATCTCTAGAACGGCTTTTACATATTTGTTCTTTTCTACGCCCTTGATACTCCAGTTGTCTCCTATTCTTGATACTTCTAGTTTTGGATTATTCAATCTTATGGTAGTATTATTTTGCGTGTCAAAAAAATTTATAGATTTGTGGAAAAAAGTTTTTGAATCTTTTCCAGTTTTTAGGCAAAAAAATGAAAAAACTGAATGATTCTTGAAAACTACTCTTCCCCAATGGAAAGGCCCAAATGGTGAAACGCCAACTACTTTCTGCAGATGTGCGGTCCCTTTGAAGTCTTTTCCAAGTACAGTGCCACTGGCATCTGAAAATACATCTACCCATCCCATGCCCAAGGGAGGCAGAAACACCCCATACGCATCTTTATTTACAAGAAAATTTCCATTATTCATTTTTAGATTAATCAAGTCTCCTACACCAATTCTATAATTCGGGAAAGATCCGCTGAATACCATCACGCGATTAGAAAGCTCAGAAGTAATTTTTTCCTTTTGAATTCCTGTAATTGCATTTGTAGCCCTTAAACTAAGAAGCTCATTACCATCGTATATCCAGCCAGAGGTCACCACTAGATTTCTATCTTCTCTTAATTCGCTGAATCTCATCTCTTTATTGTTAAATAACATTTTCTTTCCATATTTTCTAAATATGAGAAGCGTGAGTTGCACGGGCCTTTCCCCATCCTGGCCGAAAAAAAGAAACCACCAGTATTCTTTGCCCAGAGGGGGTAATTTCTCAAAGGAGAACATTGTTCTAGTTAAGAGCGCATCGCTTACTTCAGAGCCGTTTATAAAAGAAAGTTTTTTTATAAGATTGTAAGTTTCACAAATTTTTTTAATGCTTTTCATTTAGCGCGGCCTCAATTTATTTTCCAAATAGGAAAAGCTCAAAACTGCTGTTAGTGCAAAAGATAATCTAGCTAAATTAAAAACACCTCGAGTATTACGCATCTGCTTAACTAAAGAAAGGTTCTTTGATATGCTAAAAAGGGAATAATTGTCGAATGAATTGACCACTTCTTTTAAATCAACGTTAATGTCTATTGTTGCATCTTCTTGCTTTTCAGGAATAGTTTTTATTTGCTCAACTTTTTTGCTTGATGTTTTAAATATATAGCTTGCCGATTTACCTCCGTATTTTAAACTAATCTGTATCACTTGGGGCCCCAAAATCCTTAATAGCTTTGACATCTCTATGGCCTCGTCCATAGATATTTTTTTACATTCGTCTTTTTCGGCATCTATAACTGCGTCCAAAAAGATTCCTACATGCTCTACCATTTTATCTTTTCTTAGATCATGACCTGCATTATTGAGAAATTCTAGTTTTGAAATAAGGTCATGAACAAAAACATTTAACTTCTTTTTCTGCCCCGTTTTTACCTGTAAAACTTTGGCCTTGTCCAATAAAACATCTAAAGTCCAAAATCTTAGCATGCAATATGTTTGCAGATATTCCAATTTCTCAGGCGTTAATGAATTTATGTGAAATACTGAGTGCATTTCATCATACTTGGTCCAATCTTGTTCAAAGATTAGGTCGGCTTTTTCCAATTTTTCATAGAATTTTGTTTTTGGGAATGGCGTTGCAATACCAAACGCGCAGTTCAAAAGTCCTATTTTTTTAGCATATGCGGGGAATTTTTTTATGTCTTCTTCTTTTTGACCGGGCAATCCAATTATAAAAGTTCCAGACGCTTCTGCGCCGTTCTCCCTCAATATTTTAACGGCGTTCAGTTGATTATCAAGAGATATATTCTTATTTACACAATTCAAATCTTTTAGATCTGGGCTCTCAAAGCCCATTTCATAATTAAGGAAACCGCTATCGCACATTTTTTTGACAAGTTCAGGATGCTGTACAATACTATCAACTCTTGTCATGATAGAAAATATTATGTCCAATTTATGTTTTTGCAATAAATCACATAAATGGTCTATTCTTGTGGGATCAGATATAAAATTTGGGTCTGTTACAAAAATACGCAATGGCTTTCCTTTGTGAAATGATACAATTTCCATTATTTCTTCCATGATATTTTCCGGCGACCTAAATCGCACCAGTTCTCCACTCATATAAGGTTCACAGCAAAAACTACAGCCTCCATAACATCCACGCGACATCGAAATAACATCCTTTTCTCTGCCCCCATTGTTTCCCTGGAACTTGTAATGATGTTTCCTAAGCCTCCTTGCAGGAAAAGGCAATGAATCTAAATTTTCTATTTTTTGTCTATCGGGATTGTTAATTATTGTATTTTCCTTTTTGTAAGAGATTCCCTTGACCCCTTCTGGATCCCCCCTTTGTACAAGTTCTTTCATTGCAAGTTCACCTTCTCCTCTGACAATCATATCAATATAGGGACTTGCGAGCAATTCATTGGCTATCGCAGTTGGATGGTAGCCCCCCAATATGGTTGTAATGTTATTATCCTTAGCAATTTTTGCAAGATACAAGCCTTCTTTATGTTCTGTTGCAGACATGGATATGCCAATCAAATCAGGCTGATATTTATCAATAAAATACTTGAAGGAATGATTTTCAAACTCCATATCGATTATCCAAACATTGTCAACTTCTTTTTCTATTGAAGCGGCAATGTATTCCAATCCTATAGGGATTAAATCAGTTAAGTGGCCTAATCCCGATCTCCCTTTTGGTTTTACCAATAAAACTTTCTTATACGACATATCAATCCCATCGATAATATTTTTTTTACAACGACTACCACGATTAAATTATTTATATATGAAATAATATATTCATATATATGAAATTAAACTTTCATATATATTTATAAAGATTTGTAATTAGAATGTGGCGATTTATGCAAAATCATTTCTTTCAAGATCGGTACAAATTAAATTCGGAAAGAAATTAGAAATAAATTGTTCTGAATTAATCTATCTTTTCTTCACCTTTTCATTGACCAATGATGCCATCTCTGGATTTGATTTTACAAGCTCTATGAATTTTAATGCGGTCTTTAGGTCCTTTAGCATCTCAACGTTTTCAGTTGATATGTCGATGAACTCTTCCCTGAGTTTCTTTATGTTCGATTCCATCTCGTAAACTTTTTCTTCTTTTAAGGGCATGCCACAACGATAGCAGAACTCTGAAGTCGGACCGCAGTTCTCCTTGCACCTTGGGCATATGACTGGATGGATCTTATCAACCTCGTTTAGCTCCTCTGTTTCTAGGCCGTATACCTTGTTGTAGATGGCCTTATCGATGTCCCTCCCGGAAAGGTGGACGTAAACTCTTGGCATGTCTGAACCCATCTGCCATCCAAGGTAGTGACACATCTCGGACTCTGTAAGTTTTGAAGCCAAGTGTGTTGCTCTAGAGTGCCTTAATGTATGGGGGGAAATTTTCTTGTTTATACCAGCAATCTTTACTACGTTTTTCAAGATAAGATTAAATCTCTCATAAAGAAGGGGTTTCCCGTAGCTTGCAGGCCCAAGGCTGATGAAGAGGTGAGAATTTTCATTTCTCCTTGGGTGCATCTGCATCCAGTTTTTGAGGTAGGATTCAGAGAATACAAACGGCACTAACCTCTCCCCTGTCTTTCCCCTGACCCTTACTTTTCCCCCAAATTTGTTGAACTCAATATCCTTAAATCGTATTGACGCAAGTTCTCCAATCCTAAACCCCCCTTCATAGAGAAGGGCAACTAAGGCCTTATCTCTAGGATGATTTGCAGCATCGATAAGCCTTAATATCTCGTCTTTAGTTACTATCTCTGGTTTCTTGTATATTTTTCTATTTCCCTTGATATACCTTAAGCCTTCCCAATCATCACCCTTTAGCCACCTGAAGAACTTCTTCAGTGTCTTTTGATACTCATTTTTTGAACTTGCGGCAATGTCCGTCATTTCGACCTTTTCAAGGACTTCTATTACATCTTTGGATGTCCAATCAGGAAATGGTGTATCTTTATGCCTCTCGCATACCAATCTAAGGTCAAGCACATATCTGTTAGTTCTCAGAATTCCAATTCTTGTGGCAATAAGATAGCTTTTGAATTCATTGATTATGTTTTTGTTACTTTCACATATAAACGAGTTTTCGAGGAGGGCCAAATTATTTTCAAGTCTTCTTTTTTCATTATATATACCCATGAAATACGATACATGTAACGAATTTAAATACATTTTCCGTGGGATTTTGTCCTTTAGGAAGACTTACTTCCTCGGCGCTTTTTATATCTAATATTCTAGTCTTTAATTCCCAATAAGTTTTAAAAGTAGAACACATTAGTGATTATATGAAGAAACTAATTATTTTTTTTCTATTGTTTTTTGCAATTTTATGTTCAGGTTGTACAATAATCCAAGATTTTGATAAAGAGGCGGCTATAAAAAAGACCGACCCAATAATGGATATAACACTGGAAGGATTAAACGAAAACAACTATGGAAAGTTTACAGAATTTTATACAGATGCATATAAAAAATCTTTTCCTGAAAGTGCATTTTTTAATTTCACAGAAGGATTTTATAAAAATCCAGGAAAGTACATATCTAGAGAAGTATATGATGTCAGGCCAACAACTAATGGCGTAATAATTCATTATAAGGGCATATTTGAAACTCGAGATAACGTTGCAATAACAGTAACATTTGAATTATCAAATGAGGAATATAAAATTAAAAAGATAAGATTTTATTAAAAATTATTTTTTCCCATTATACTTGAGATAAGTAATCTTTTAAATGAACATTGATTTAACATAGTCATGGAAAACAATAATTTAGATGAAATTGATATTAAAATATTGAACGCTTTACAAGATAACTCAGAAATTAGTTTTGAAAACTTGGGAAAAGATCTAGGAGTTTCAAAATCAACAATCCACTATAGGGTAATGAATTTAAAGGAAAGAGGCATTATAAAAAAATTTGCTGCGATTGTAGACCCTGAAAAAGTTGGAATGGGAATCCTTGCTGTTTCTTTGATTAGGGCCCACTACAATCCAGGCTATGTAGAATATATAGGCGACAAATTGAAGAATATTCAAGGTGTGTGGGGGGTCTATTTTCTTATAGGGGAACATGATTTTGTTGTTTTGATACGGGCAAAGGATAAAGATGATCTAAATAGAATTGTTGAAACATTTATTTCAATGAAAGAAATAGAAAGGTCAAACACCCATGTTATAATAAAAAAGATAAAAGAAGATATCCGAGTTGATATATAAATATTTAAAAAAATTAAAAAATT
Organism: Methanofastidiosum sp.; assembly: GCA_013178285.1. Lineage (NCBI taxonomy): Archaea > Methanobacteriati > Methanobacteriota > Candidatus Methanofastidiosia > Candidatus Methanofastidiosales > Candidatus Methanofastidiosaceae > Candidatus Methanofastidiosum > Methanofastidiosum sp. The sequence goes on along the minus strand of JABLXD010000033.1, from coordinate 14,870 downwards.
TAATCTTCTTCTGGCCAGAATCTTTCAGTAATAATTTTATCTTCTGTGTAGAAGTTAACTATGGCTTTTCCTTGAGCCTTTATATCTGCAAACTGAGAATTCTTCATTCCACCAAATGGTAAGAATGCTACTGGTGCAGGTATACCTATATTAACTCCAATCATTCCTGCTTCTGTCTTAAGTTTGAATTCCCTAGCCCAGTAACCGTTTTGGGTATAAATTGATGCACCGTTACCGTACTGATGTCTGTTGATTATGCCTATTGCTTCATCAAGAGTCTTTGCTTTCATTATGCAAACTACAGGCCCAAATATTTCGGTCTTGTGGATTTCCATTCCTTCCTTAACATCAGCAAAGATTGTTGGACCTATGAAGTGGCCGCCTTCATTTCCGGGCACTTTAATACCCCTTCCGTCAAGCAATAACTTTGCCCCTTCTTTTATACCAACATCAATCATTTTATTAATAAAGTCAAAGGCATGTTTTGAGATTACCGGCCCCATTAAATTTGGCTCCTCTGCGTATCTTGGGTCAAGAGGGTCTGCGACAATAACTTGCTTTGCAGCTTCGGTGAATTTATCGCAGATTGTTTTATACATCTCGTCTCCTACACCTACAAGCACAGAAGATGCCATACATCTCTGCCCTGCACATCCAAAACATGAAGTCATCATATTTCTTATTACTTCATCTATTTTGGCATCAGGCATTGCGATAAGATGATTCTTAGCACTCCCCATTGCTTGGAATCTCTTGTTATTTCTTGCACATTTTTCTGCTACAGTTCTGCAGACGTTTGTGGATCCTACTAAAGAGAATCCCTTTACTTTTGGATTATCAATAAATGCATCTGCAACTTCTCTGTCACCGTTCACTACGTTGTATACTCCGGGAGGTAAGCCTATTTTATCCATGTACTCTGTAATCTTTATCATTGTTCCAGGAACTTGTTTTGATGGTTTTACAATTACGGTGTTACCTGTTGCTATTGCATATGGTATAAACCAAAATGGAACCATTGCAGGGAAATTAAAAGGTGCTACAATTGTAAAAACTCCCATTGGAAGTCTTAGTACTTCACCATCAATTCCAAATGAAGTTCCTATGATTTTATCACTCTGCTGGAGCATTGGCATTCCGCAGGCAACTTCAATATTTTCAAAACATCTCTTCATTTCGGCTCTTGCGTCTGGAAGAGATTTTCCCATCTCTTCAACTAAGATCTTAGATATTTCTTCTTCATTTTCCATCAAAAGATCTCTTAATTTAAATAAAGGTTTTGCCCTCCTTGGTACGGGTGTCTGGCTCCAAGTTTTAAATGCCTCGTGGGCAATATCAATAGCCTTATCAGCTTCAGACTTTTTTGAAAGTGGAACTTTCGCTATAATCTTACCGGTACTTGGATTTTCTATGTCCACGTATCCATTGTTCGCGGGTTCGACCCATTTTCCGTTTACATAATTTTTGTAAACTTTGACATCCATTTAACTGCCTCCATAGTTTTAAGATATTATTTGGAACTAATTTAAATATTTATAGTTGATTTTGACGTATCTCCAATCTTTTATAAAACTTTCGATATGAAAAGAACATCACATCACTTGAATTATTCCAAATTGAACAATTTGAATATATATTTAAAACTTTTGGTTGGTTTTGTTTTAAATTAGGTAGTAAAACTTATAACTTAATTATAGTTCTGGTGTAGAGTGATTACTGAAGATTATCTAAAAAATAAAATAAATGAACCTTTGGAAAATAAAGAAAAGCTTATTGCTTTAAGGAAGGCCTTCAAGACAACTAGAGACAGGCAAAATGAAAATAAAGTTTTATTCCCTGATTTAAATGAGAGGAAAGAAAGACTAAAAAAAATAAGAGATTTTTCAATTGGTAATAAAGAGCTTTTATCACAGGCTATAAAAAATTTTGAAAAGAATGGTTTTAGAGTATTTTACGCTAATACAAAAAAGGATGCTGTAGATTTTATACTAAATGAGATGGGCAATGAAAAACTCGTTGTTAAATCAAAATCAAACGTTACAAAAGAGATAGGTCTTCATGAACATTTAGAAAAAAATGGAGTAGAAGTTATTGAAACAGATCTTGGGGATTATATAATTCAACTTTCTACAGAAAAACCTGCCCACCCTACAGGCCCTGCATGCCATCTTTCTAGATATGATATCGCCAAGATATTTTCTGAATCTTTTAACAAAGAACTTGAACCAGATCCTCTTGTTCTAACAAAAATTGGTAGACAAAAAATAAGGGAGTATATAGAAAAATCAAAAATAGGTATTACTGGCGCAAATGCAATATGTGCAGAAGAAGGCGCTGTGATAATCATAAACAATGAAGGCAACATTAATCTTGTACAAATGAGGGAGAAAAAACATATAATAGTTACTTCAATAGACAAACTTTATCCTAATATCGAAGAAGCTATTAATATGCTTAAACTCTGTACATATTATGCAACAGGCGCATCAATAACATCATATATTGAAATTATAGCCGGCATCTCAAAGACTGCAGATATAGAAAAAATGTTATTCAAGGGTATGCAAGGCCCGGGTGAAGTGATTTTAGTTCTTGTTGATAATGGGAGAACTGAGGCCTTAGAAAGGGGTTACAAGAATTTATTCTATTGTATAGGCTGTGGAAATTGCCTTCTCGACTGCCCAGTATATTATGTTGTTGGAAACGAGTACGGCTATAAAGGTTATCTTGGGGGGAGGGGTACCTCTGCATCTTATTTTTTAGAGAATTCAGATACCTCTTTGGAAAATGGACTTTTCTTCTGCACAACATGCAATACATGTGAAATATCTTGTCCTGTTGGAATTGGAAATGCTGAATATTCAGAAAGACTAAGGGAAGAAGTTTCTTCAATGGGCGTATTATTCCCAACTCATGAGAAAATAATGGAAAATATTCAAAAAACTAAGAATCCATTTGGAGAATCAATTCATAAACAAATTAAAGAAGGAAACGAGATAGTTTATTTCAGAGGTTGTATGGGGCTATATAGGGAAAATGATATTGCAGATTCTACTATAAAACTTCTTGAAAAAGCAAATGTTTCATATGCCCTAGTTGACGAAGTATGTTGTGGTTCAGTTGCCTTAAGAACAGGGAACAAAAAAATAGCTAGAGAACTTTCAAAAGAAAATCTAGAAAAAATTAAACATACTGGGGCTAAAACTGTTATATTCTCATGCGCAGGTTGTCTTAGAACATTCATTAAGGATTATCCAAATTTTGAAGATATTAATCTAAGATTTATTCATTCTTCACAGTACTTCCTTGAACTTATAAAAGAAGGAAGATTAAAACTAAAAGGCAGTAAAAATTTTAAAGTTACTTTCCATGACCCTTGCCATATGGGAAGGCATCTTAAAATCTATGAAGAGCCAAGAGAAATAATAAAAAAGCTTCCAAATGTAGAATTTGTTGAAATGAAAAGAGCTAAGGAAGACTCAAGATGTTGTGGTGCTGGTGGTGGTGTTAAATCCTTATTCGGTGATCTCTCTAATTCTATGGCAATAGAAAGAATAAATGATGCAAAGGAAATTGAAGCCGAGATTATAGTTTCTACATGCCCTTTCTGTAAAAGAAATCTAAAAGATGCTTCAGAAATGAAAATAATTGATCTTTCTGAGTTACTTTTAGAGTATGTAAGTTAATACTCTACTTTTGTTTTGAACTTTATCCGATAATTATAGAATATTAACGTATTTTGTTTTAATTTTTTATTAAATATTAGAAAAACTTATAAAGGGATTGAAAATCAAGTAAGTAGTCGTTAAAATATTTAGAAAATATGGGGAGTTTAACATGGTATCTGTAAAGGGGAAGTCGCTTGAGGGGCTATTAACTGAATTTAGAAGATTTTACCCTTCAACAGAATTTAAAAAGAAAGCTCATATTACTAGTAAAGAAACAATCGAAAATGCATCTAAAAATTCTGAGAAATTCTGGGAAAGCTATGCCTCTGAACTTCACTGGTATAAAAAATGGGAAAAAGTACTAGATTGGAATCCACCTCACTCGAAGTGGTTTGTTAATGGAGAGCTAAATGCATGTTATAATTGTGTAGACAGACATATTAAAAATGGTGGAAGGAACAAGGCAGCTATAATATGGGAAGGAGAGCCCGGAGATACAAAAACCCTTACTTACTGGGATCTTTATAGGGAAGTAAATAAATTTTCCAATGTTTTAAAAAAATTTGGAGTTGGCAAAGGGGATAGGGTAGCTATTTACATGCCCATGATTCCTGAGGCAGTAATTGCCATGTTAGCATGTGCAAGAATTGGTGCGATTCACATGGTTGTATTTGGAGGATTTAGTTCTGAAGCTTTGAGAGATAGAATAAATGATTGCAAGGCAAAATTATTGATTACTGCAGATGGAGGGTATAGAAGAGGTAGCTTAATACCATTAAAACACGATTCAGATTATGCTGTTAAGGATACGCCATCTATTGAAAATGTATTGATTATAAAAAGGGGAGAGTTCCCTCTCAGGATCAAGAAAGGAAGAGACTTCTGGTGGCATGAACTTGAAGATGAAGTCGATCCTTATTGCGAGCCTGAAAAGATGAATTCTGACGATGGTCTATTCATCTTATATACATCAGGGACAACTGGTAAACCTAAGGGAATTCTTCATTCTACTGGAGGCTATTTAACTGGGGTTTATACCACCAGTAAATTAATATTTGATATGAAAGATCAAGATGTATTTTGGTGCACGGCCGATATAGGTTGGATAACCGGCCACAGTTACATTGTCTATGGCCCTCTTGCAGTTGGGGCAACTCTATTCATGTATGAAGGAGCTCCAGATTGGCCAGAAATGGATAGATACTGGAGAATTATCGACAAATATGGGGTTACAATATTTTACACTGCCCCCACTGCAATAAGAGCTTTCATGAAAGCAGGTACAGAGTATCTAAAGCCTTTTTCATTAGAAACACTAAGATTACTGGGAAGTGTAGGTGAACCAATAAATCCAGAAGCATGGATATGGTATTACACCCATATAGGAAAGAAAAGATGCCCAATAGTAGACACTTGGTGGCAAACAGAAACAGGTATGATAATGATAACAACACTTCCTGGATACCATACAATGAAACCAGGTCATGCAGGATTCCCTTTTCCAGGCGTTTCTCTAGATATATTGAATGAGGCCGGAGAGCCCGTCGAACCTGATGAAGGAGGATATCTTGTTCTAAAAAGTCCTTGGCCTTCAATGTTAAAAGGAATATATGGAGACGAAGAAAAATACCTTGAAAAATACTGGGGTAAATGGGATGGAAAGTATTACTTTACAGGTGACGGTGCAAGAAGAGATAGCGAAGGTTATTTAATGCTTCTTGGAAGGGTAGATGATGTTCTTTCAATTGCGGGACACAGAGTAGGGACTATGGAAGTTGAAAGTGCATTGGTATCTCACCCCTCGGTTGCGGAAGCTGCAGTTGTAGGAATTACTCATGAAATCACTGGGCAAGCAATTGTAGGATTCATTGTTTTGAAAGATAATGTAGACAAAGACTTTGATCTTGAAGATTCTATAAGGGAGCATGTTGTAAAAAAGATAGGCCCAATAGCAAGACCAAGGAAAATTATATTTTCGAGTGAATTACCAAAAACTAGAAGTGGAAAAATAATGAGAAGACTACTTAAAGACATTGCAGAAGGTAAAGTTCTCGGAGATACAACAACACTCACAGAGCCAGAAGTAATTGATAATCTAAAAAAACAGTATGAGAATATTGAGGGTTAAATATCAAACTTACCTTCAAAATCTCTTACTTTATCTTTTTTTCTTTTCTCTAAATACTTGTATACAATTGAATGAGGTTTTCCTTCTAGTATCATTTCTAAGGCTTCTCTAGCATCGGCAACGCCATCAAAATCTCCAATTATGGAAACAGTTTTTCCGTAAACACAAATGTCAGTATTTGTAAGGTCTTCAATTGTTTTCCTTGTGCTTCCTTCTTTTCCAATTATTCTCCCTCTTTGTCTTTCCCATGCTTTGGAAGATTTTCCAAGATAGTCCGGCAGATAAAGCATTTCAAAGATATTATTGTCATTAAATATTTTCGAAGCTTTTTCAAAAGGAAATCCTCTACCGATTGCTCTAACAATATCTCTCGCTTTCCATATATTAAGAGGCTCTTCAGCACCATCTTTTTGAAAAATATTAATTAGTCCTTCTTCACTATCAATCTCAAGTTTTACTGAAAGTCTTTTCTCAATATGTCTCTTAACTTCTCCATCTTTTCCAATAAGAACGCCTAGCCTATCTTGAGGTATTTTTACAAATTCTTCACTCATTTAAAATCCCCTTTAATGATTCTTCTACATCTGGAACTTCAAAATAATTTGAGAAGTAACGAGAGATGTTCTCTATATCTCTCTTCAGAAAATCTTGAGCCATGATATTATTTTTTATTGTACCTTGTGCAAAATCAATAAAATATATCTTTTTCCCCATAAGAATGTTATATTCACTTAAATCAGCATGAATTAAACCAGCTTTGTATAGTTTCCCAATGTTTTCTAATATAATATTGAATTCTTTTTCTGGTTCTTTTGAGTTTACTTCTTTTAAAGTTGGAAATGCCTTCATGCTTTTACCTAAGAATTCCATTATCAAAACATTATTTCTAGTTATAATCGGTTTTGGAACATTAATAACTTCACTTGCTATTTTAAGATTCTTATATTCTCTTTTTGCCCATGCGAAGACGGTACTTCGCTTATCTTTTTTAGTATGGTAAAATCTTGGATCTCCTATGAGATAAGAATACATTTTATTAAAATTTGAAGTTGCAATTCTATATATTTTAACTGCAATCTCTTTTCCATTCTCATCTTTTCCATAAAAAACATTTGCTTCTTTACCTGTTGCAATTTCACCATTTAAAGATTCAATATATCCATTATTCATAAGTTTAAAAAGTGTGAGACGCGTTGATTGATCAAAAACTTCATCCCTAACCTTAAAAATATCAGAATCTCTATTGACTCTTTCACGTTTTAGATTCTTAATATCTTCTCTTCTTTCGTAAACGTCTATATGATCTTCAATAATGCCCATAATCTAAAGAGTCATGTAGCCGTTATCAATTAGCCATTTAGTTTGGGCTCTTGAGTATCGGTATATGATATTTCCTCTTTCGTCACCCTTAATTTCCCATGGTTCTACTAGGACAACCATGCCCATTTTAATCCATAATCTTCTCTTAAATTTCCCTGGAACTGAGCAAATCCTCTCTTTTCCATCTGTACACCTTACTTTCATTCTACCTGCACCGAGCATCTGATCAACGACGCCTAGTACTTCTCCTTTCTGAGGTGTTCTAGTTCTCTGGACTTGTTCTTCTTCATTACCACGTGCTACGTATTTCAGATAATCCCTCCTATATAGACCTTATCTCACTTATAATCTCAACAAGATAATCGATAACGGACTTCTTTAAATCCATTGGATGAACTTCCTTAGATAAGTAAGCCCTTTCAAGTGAGTCGTAGGAATCAAACTCTACATTGCCCCCGTATTTCTCCGACCTTTTAATCTCAAAAGCGCCGGTAATCTTTGGAAAGAGTATAAGACGGGCTATTTGAAGTAGAGGATTCTCCTCCTTTACCCCCACGGGGCAGTATGCCTTATTAATTTTTTCCTTAATAGCTAGCTCTTCATCCCTCACAGATATCATGCTTTCTGGTTTTGAAGAACTCATTTTATCGCCAGGTCCTGTTAGTGATGAAATAAGTGGGGTATGTAAGCAAACAAATGGCTTGTAATCAATTTTTGAAGAAAGTTCTCTTCCTAGCATATGAATCTTTCTCTGTTCTATTCCTCCAATTGCCACATCGACCCCCAAATATTTTATATCTACAATCTGTAAAAACGGATATAAAACTTGAGACACTCTTGCATGTTCAATGTCCCTAGCAATCACCTGCATACTTCTTAATGCTCTGTTTATAGTTGTATCTAAAGAAAGATTGAATACATCATCAATATAATCTAATGACCTTTCAAAAGAAGATCCTAATACATATTCAGCTGATCTGAGTCCAAATGCCTTAAACGTTTCTTCCCAAATTGAAGTTTGCTCATGTATCCACTCCCAGTTGCCCTTTCTGTTAAGCCAAGTATGCCAATCAGCGAATAGAACTTTTACTTTAAATCCGGCTTTTTCCATATCTTTCAATTTCGACATTGTCACAAGGTGACCAAGATGAACATCACCAGAAGTTTCATAACCACAGTAGCAAACCGGTTCGTTTTTCGTAGCCAATAGCTCCATGAGCTCTTCTTCAGTTACTACTTCTTCAGCGTTTCTAGCTATAATCTCTAATCTATTATCCATGGCGAACACCTATATTATTAGTATTTATTTCTTTCTCATTTTGTGATATTTAAGATAAAATAACAGATATAAGAATTTAGGAATGTCCAATACCGTAAAATGTGATTTCTCATCTCCGTATATGGTCTCAATTGGAACTTCTTCAACTTTCATATGAAACTTTCCCACATAAGACAATATTTCTGTTTCTATATTATATCTGTCCGACTCCAAATGCATTTTATTTAATAAATCTCGCTTGATGGCCCTATACCCTGATTGTGTATCTTTAATGTTAAGTCCAAAGAATAGTCTTATCAAAGCTGTAGAGATTGTATTCGATAATTTTCTAACTATCGGCATGCTCTTAGTATCTCCCAAAAATCTTGAGCCTATAGTAATGTCGGCCCTGCCTTTTTGGATTGGCTCAACGAGTTTATGGATATCTTCGGGCTTATGTTGAAGATCTGCATCAAGGAAGACAATTATGTCTCCATTTGCTGCACTGATTCCAGTTCTCATTGCCCTTCCTTTACCGTAGTTGACTTTATGGGTTACAACTTTCGCACCGGCTTTTTCGGCTATTTCTCCAGTTTTATCTTTACTTCCATCATCTACTACTATTTTTTCAAAGATGCCAGTGGGTATCCTCTTGACAACTTCATAGATACTTTTCTCAACGTTAAATGAAGGGATTACTACTGAAACCCGTTCCATGGAAAAAGAATAAAAAGAAGATTTATAAGCCTTAAGATAAAAGAAAATATCTATTAGAGCCCAAAATGATTAAATTTGTAATAGTATAATAAAAAGTTTTATAAGGTAACGAAAAGGCTTTAGGAAAAAGGTGAGTTCATGAAGAGGAGAATAAAAAATCTTTTGAGGAGCGTCAAGAAAAGTGGAGCATATCCTCAGAAGGTCAATTTCAAAAAGAGAAAAAAAGAGAAGTACTATCCAGCACTCAGAAGCTAAACACAACTTTTTTAATATATTATTTTAATTAATTTATATGGTTTCTAAGAAAAAAATACTGTATTTTACTTCTTTTTCTCATACAATAACTCATGCAATGACTTTGACACTTGCACCACTATTGCCATTGATTAGGTCAGACCTAAGTCTAACAAATGCAGAAACTGCATCTTTTGCCTTTATTTCATTCCTTATGTATGGTGCTATGGCCTTACCCATAGGATTTATATCAGATAGAATAGGGTCACTAAAAGTCATTAAAATTGGATTAATATTATTCATTGTTTCAATTGCAGGAATTTTTTTATCTAAGGGCCCCTTTACTTTAGGGCTATCAGTTTTATTGCTAGGGATGGGTGCAGGGACTTATCATCCTGCCGGACTCTCACTCGTATCTAGAATTTATCCAAAAGATATGGGAAAAGCTATGGGATTTAATGGATTGCTTGGAAACTTGGGTGAGGCTTCTTCTCCAATAATAGCTGCGGCAGTTGGGGTATATATTGGATGGCGATATCCTTACTTATTCTGGAGCGTGCCAATATTTATTTTACTATTAGTGAGTCTCACAATTAAAGATTCAAAGATTAAAGATCATATAAATGAAGAAGAAAGTCATGATTTTAGCTATAAAGAGGAAACAAAAAAGTTAATTTCCAAAGAATTTCTTTTATATATACTAATTCTTCTTTTTAGAGGATTATTCTATACTGGAACAGTTTTATTACTTACTACTTTTGCTAAAGATGTCTTATCCTTAAAAGTCTTAATAGGGGGTTTGATAACGACAATTCTAATAGTATCCGGTATGCCTGGGCAGATTATAGGGGGAAAGATATCTGACAAATTTGGTTACAAAAAACCCCTCTTTTTCTTAACTTTTATTTGTTCTATTTCTATTGCATTTATTGCCAATACATCAAATTCTATAATCTTTTTATTATTTTCAATATTAATGGGATTTTCTTATTTTGCTGCACAGCCATCTCAAAATATGCTTACGGCTTCTATGGGTAGTCCAAAGATAAGAGGGCTTCTCTATGGATTTAGTTCTCTTTGCATATTTGGTTTTGGATCCTTTGCTGTTTCAGTAGGAGGTTATATCGCTGATATTTTAACATGGAGGGATGCATTTTATATACTGGCCTTATTTGCCTTAATAGATGTTTTTTTAATATATCTTAAAAGAGAAAAAAGAGAAGATATTAAACAAACTTAATTTGTCTTGGAAATTCACCCAAATATTTTTTAAATTCTTTTGGCCATTTATCTGAGTCAAGACTTTTTTGGGCAAGGAAAGATACTGTCCATCTTTGGAGACCTATGCCTGAACAGCCAGACCAAAGCTCTTTATTTTTGGAAGATTTAATAGAAAAGGCTTTGGTATATTTATCTCCCACTATGGAAAGATTCTGGAATTCTAACCATTCACTTTCTTCCCTATTTCCCCTTGAAGGAATCCAAGATTCATAGTCCACAGTTCCTTTGATTCTTTCTGTTTCTTTTTCGATCCCCGTTTGACCTGACTGAGCCATGTAAAATGGTGTTACCCAAGCAGTCCTCCACTCAATCTCAAATATTTTATCAAAAACATATGCATATCTTTCCATCATTTTTTCTTTGAGTTCAATCAACTGCTCTGGATATCCTATAAATACAGGTTCTATCCTCCAGAATTCATTAACTCTTTCAATGCCTTGTCTACCGCCGGCTTCCCACCGGTAAGAGGGCCCACTTTTATCATAAATTAAAACGGGGAATTCGGAATCATCTATAGTTTTCCCGTCAAAAGCCCAGTACATTGGCGGACATTGGGCATATGTCATTCCCCCTATTGGATCCCTCATCCTTTCACGTATCTTATCAACGTAAGCTTTTTTTGTTATTTTGTATAAATCAATTACTTCTTCCCATACGGAAATATCTCTTGAGATTGGCGGGGAAACATAATAGATTTCAGGTTCACTCCCGGATAAGTGCCCTGTTTTTTCCCAAATCTCAAATGGAACTAGTTTTGGGGCTATAACTTCAATGAATCCCAACGGTTTTAGAATCTCTTCAACTGCAATCCTTTCCATTGTTCGTAAAAGTGTGGCAATTGGTGCATGGTAAAACCACTGGCCCTGACTTGGACCTTGCTTAAGCCATCCTAGTGCCAATAACTCTGTTGTCGGATCTTTTGTTGTTAAAGGCTCAATTTCTTTACTCTTTGAAATTAACTCCCAGTGTTCGCCCTTTCCTCCCCAGAACTGTGCTTCAACTTTATCATAGAACAAATTAATTATACGATCAACATGATTTTTTGTTAGAAACTCTTCATCTAAATCATTAAGAATTAATATTGCATTGTTATCTTGTATAGATATATTATCCACGAAAGGGATATTTATTGGATCCTTTGGGATTTTTTCAAGCTCTAGGGTCAAAGTATATTTTTTACCAACAACTTTTTTAATCCCAACCTTAAACTCCTTTCCGAGAAGCATAGATAGTGAATTTTTAAGTCTTATAGCAACTGCATGGGATCGGACATATGTCCCACTTTCGATAATAACTGAGATTGAATCATCTAAGATCTTTGAATCAAGTATCCTTGGTGATTCTGAAAGTTTATCTTTCGGTAATCCTTTGACCAATATTTCTTTAGTTTCTTCAGCAAGATATTTTTTTATTTTTTGAACTCCGTCTCCTGTTAGCGGTTTGCTTAGGAGGTACTCGGCATTTAATTGGAGTTTCATTATATCACAGCACCAACTTTATTTGATTATATATAAAAGTATTGACTTTTTTAGAAAAATATTTTTAAATGAACTAAGACAGATCGCCTCCGTTCACAAATGGTTCCCCAATCAGGTCAGTCTGTTTTGGTTTTTTCTTGTTCTTATGTGAAAAGAAAGCCATAAGGAATAATACCCAAGCTAATGAGGTATAAATAACCATAGAGGTAAAATCTCCTTCAAAATACACCCTTATGCCTTGAATATAAATTAAGGCTCCAACAATAATATATGGTATTGTAAGATTTTTCATTTTTCATCCACTTTTTTCAAATCTTTTTTCTTTCTAAAAAATGTGTATGAGGCCATCAAAAATAATAATGCCGCTATACCGTTTAAAAGTGCGCCTGCTGAATCCCCCAAGGATAGGGATCTCATCCCGACCAAAAAGAATAATATTCCTATAAAAAATGTTAATATTCTAAAATTTTTATAGGGATCTCGGGGTTTAATTTCTATATTTTTCTTTTTATTTTTTGTAGATACCATTAATATGAATACATTAAGTAGTTATATAAAAGTTATTCGATTTAGATGAATCTCTATAGAAAGATTTAAAAATAGTTTCCGATAATCATCATTAGGTACAATGGAAACACCATTACACTGTATAAAATTGCTAGACAAGGAAAAGAGAATACTTGTTCCTTCCTGGACATTCATTACCACGGCCTTTCTAACCTCACTAGGTTACTTTTTGACAATATTATCCAAAGTATCAGATGGCTCTTTTTTATCAAATTTAGTATTTGCAAGAAAAAATAGCATTGTATTTGTTTTGAAATATCTAGACATAACTTCTATTGAAGTTGGTGAATTCTACGCAAGATAAGTATAACACGGAGATGGTGTAGGGAGAGATCCCAGCTGGCTGTTTTTATGGAATCAGAAGATGATGATGCGTCAAATAGTTGTGATGTAAAAACGATTAATAATTTTGCTCCACCTTTTGTTAATTTTTTAGAGGTAAATGAAGATAGTAATTCCAAATCCCAAAAAAAAGGTGCTGGAATTTTGCATAAAAAGGCAAGTCTTTTTGATAGAGACATAACTGAGATGTACTCGGGCAACAATTTATTTGTTCTAAGTAACGAATACCACTATAAAACTGAGTCCTATTATAGGATCGTTCTAAGAGAAAATCAGAATGGATTCAAGATAACACCAAGTAGTGATGAAGTACTTGATGCCTACGTTGTTCCAATATGCCTAACAAAAGCAGATATTGCTGGCATACCTGTCTGTGAATGGGGGATCTCCGATACTTATTGCCCCTTGCCCTCTATAATCTATGGAATTAACTATTATTCAGATTCGTCAAAGTTTGAAGTTGTTACAGATTTAGACTCTGCAAAGGAAGTAATAAAAAAAGTTACACATGGGGGAAAATATCCTTTCTGTTTCCAAAGATTACCTCCTAACGCCGAAATAAAAACTTTCTCGACTCTATTCGGAAAAAATACTACAACAGACCCTGAAATTTGTGCTCTACTTATGAAAATATATGAAATATTTGAAATACCAGTTGCTAAGATAATTCTCATATATGATGGAGAAAAATACTACTTATCTTCAATTTCTCCTATGAGAAACTCGGAAATATCTAGTAATGAAAAAGAAGAATTCAAAGCAAGGGTCGAGATTGGGATAGAAAATGGGGAAATTAGGAATTTTTGTTGATAGGCAAACCCTAAGTAGCTCTGTACAGCTTATCTCTCTAATTAAATTTAGGGAAGAAGCCGAAAGGCTGGGGCACGAAGCCTATTTTATATTTCCCACAGAAATAAAAAAAATATCTGGACTTGATGCACTTTTTATTAGAGCAAGGACAGACTCTATGAATATTAGTTATGTAGCAGCGAGAATTGCAGAATTAAAAGGGATTCCTGTAATAGATGATCCAAATTCTATAAGAATATGTTCAGACAAGATTAATATGTATCTTCACCTGATGAAAAAAGATGTGCCTATGCCAAAAACAATTTTCATGAAAAAAGGAGAAGTAACTTTAGAGAATCTAGAAGAAGTATTCAAAATGTTTAATCCTCCTATAATCCTAAAAGAACCATCGACTTCATTTTCAGCAAGAGTCGAGAGAGTATATACAAAAGAGGAATTCATAAAAGTTTCAAGAAGATTCATAAAACTTTCTGATTGGGTTGTAGTCCAAGAATACATTGACAGCAAGTTTGATTGGAGAATAGGTGTCCTTAATGGAGAGTTGTTATATGCTTGTAAGTATATAATACCTAATGAAACCTTTAAGATACAGGCTTCCGTAAATGGCCATTTGGTTTATTGCGATGTTGTAAGTGTTCCTAAAGAAGAAGTCCCTAAGGAGATTATTGATGTTGGAATAAGAGCAGGCAATGCTATTGGAAATGGCCTATATGGAGTGGACATTAAAGAAAGTCATGGATCGCTATATGTTATTGAAGTTAACGACAATCCTTCACTAGATGGCGGGGAAGATAAGCGTTATCCCGACATCTATGAGAGAATAATCAATCATTTGATGCAGGGAAAAAGTAAATAAAAATATTTACCACTTTCTAATAAATATATCCCTGAAAAACTAAGAAATAAGTTAATTACCTTATGTAACCTGTTTCTTCATTTCCAGGCGGCAGTGTCTGATATTCAGTCATGTTCTTCTGCATTTCTTGTATCTTTGAAAGTGCTTTATCAGTTTCTTCTGCTCTCTTATCAAGTTCTTCCATGTTTATTTCAAGTTCCAATATATCGAC
>JABLXD010000032.1 GCA_013178285.1 Methanofastidiosum sp. | reverse complement strand
AAAACAATTTCAATAGCAATGCCTGTCGGGTATAAACATCTTAAGTGGGAACACCCGGATGTTGATATTGGAATATGCGCTTGCCACTTCTGGCTTGGGCTTATGATGAAGGATGTAAAAAGTAAAGTTTCAGTAAATGAAGAAGAATCTAGAGCTGTCTGGAAGTTTGAAATATAATTTCATGTCTACTTTTTATTCTAAATTCAAATTCATGGTAGATCATAGGGAAAACTCTTAGAGTAGTAAGAAATTAAGAATCAATCTTCTTTAGCTCGGCATTGTTCTCAATAATGAGTTTGCCGGAGTTGTAACTTTTATAGTGTGCGATATAGCTGAATGCAAAAGGATTAGCCTCTAGGTAGTCTGTATTTAACGCAACGTTCCCTTTAGAAAGTGTCAAAACATTGCTACCAAGACGTCCAAAGAAGAATCTGCTTTTTGTATAATGGTCCCCCGTAGGATCGGCTGGGACCCACCCATAAGGGGGCAAATAGAATTCTGCCCACATGTGCCCGGCTGAAGAATCAGAATCGTAAAGGTATCCATGCACTAGCCTTGAAGGTATCCCTTGGGAACGGCACATTGCAACGAACAGCGTTGCAAATTCTGTGCAGTCACCCGTTCTATTGTAAAAAGCATACTTTGCACCGAACTCCTCCTCCTGCACTTCATAAGTAATGTTTTTTACTACCCAGCCATATATCAGATCGGCTTTCTTATATGGATTAGTTTCATCTCCAACTATATTTTTTGCCGTCGAAACTATACCCGGATCATCCGACTCCACCCTTTGACCTGGCTTTGTATATTCCTTATACAACTCTGAAGAAGCGTCATAAGGTTCGATCTTAGAAAGATCAATTGAAGTAGTGAAAGGATATGCTGTAAAATTAATATTTTGTATAATAGTTATGGAAGAATTTGTCGTTATCGAACCATTAAGGTCCCAATAACCTATTTTTGTGCATGCCTCTGGCGCCAAAATAATTTGGTCTGGCTCTGGTTCTATACTTATTATGGACACATTTTGCTGTGTTCCACAATTGACAGGCAATGCCATCCATAGTTTCGTTTCGCCTACTTCGGCATCGATATTTGTAATCTTTGTTGTAATGATTGCATTATAAGACTGTGAAAGCTGCCCCTCCAATGGACTGTTGGGATTGTTAACTAACCCAATATAGTAAAAAATAGCGAGAAATAGCATAGCCCCAAGAAAGACTGAAGTTATTGCCTTGACCTTCCTTTTATTGGCCTCTTCTCTTTCAAGTTTCTGGAAATAATCTTCAGTATTGTTATCTTTTCCAAGATTTGAATTGCCATTACTCGTATATGATAGTAAAGGAGCCCCACATTTAGAACAATAAAATAGTCCTTTTCTGTTCTCATTCCCACATGAACTACATTTAACCGTATCTTGCTCTAAGGGGTACAAGCCACAGTTAGGGCAGTAGGTTAAATCTGTCTCAAATCCGCACATAGGACATTTCATTTGGGCACCAGATATCCAAGTAATATTTTTTATTTATAAATATGCTAGAAAATAATAATCTAAAAAAATTATAGCATTTTTTGCATCCATACTACATCAAAGTATTTATCAAATTTCTTTCCTATTTTTACAAATCTTCCACATTCTTTAAATCCATTTTTTGCATGAAAGTTTATACTCCCCTCGTTTATTGAAGAGATGCTAGCTAAGATACTAGATATGTTCATTTTTTTTGCTTCTGATTCTATATAGTCTAAAGTCTTTTTACCAATGCCTTGGCCAGTTGCCTCTTCTTTAATAAAATAAGATATTTCTGCAGTTTCTTTAAATACTGAAAAAGGGCTATAAGAATGGATAAATCCAAACCCTATCACTTCATTTCTATCGGATTTAATCACTACAGCAGGATAATCCTTCGTAATTATAAGAAACATGTCATAAAATTCATAGGGGAGTTTATTATCAGGATATGCCGCAAATCCATTTTCAATATAGTAGTTAAAAATATCTATTACATCTTTTCTATGCTCTTCGCTCATCCGCTCAAAATGTATTTCCATAATGTCACTGAAGTTAAGACTTAGGATTATTTTTTATAGATTTCTATTAGGGCGCATATCTAAAAATGATTCAGTTTAACTTAATATACGATAAATTTGTATTTAGATTCACCACTCTCTTCAAAAGTTTCATTATCGGAAAAATCCAAAACTTATTTATAGTATGAATCCATTTTTATTAATATGCTGCCAAAAAATCAACTATCAAAAAATGAAATTGATGATAGTCCAGATCCAACCTGGAAAGGTCTTTATAAAGCAGGAGGTATATCTGCAATCTTATATGTACTGCTTGCGCTTGTCTTTCCATTTTTCATGTTTATAAATCACACACAATTAATTGGCATGGTCAATGGAACTGATGTAATTAACTACATCATTGAAAATGGCTATGTTTGGTGGATTTCTCTTCAATCTCTTGTTTTATGTGCTAGTTTTTTTGCAATAATTACTTTTGCAGCCTTGTTTGTTGCACTTAAAACAATAGATAAAAGTATGGCGGCTATTGGCTCAATCATCGCAATAGTAATCCACATTCTTTTTATTGCTTACTACCCAGTATTGGTTGGTCTAGTGTATCTAGCACAAAACTACCAGACAGCAAATGAAATCCAAAGAGCATCCTTGGCCACTGCCGCTGAAGCTCTTCTGGCAATGAACAATGCTTTTAATCCAGTGTACGAACCCGTGTTTGCTATCAGCATCTTAATTCTATCACTTGTAATGCTAAAAGGCATATTCAATAAGAAAGTTGCGTATCTTGGAATTCTTACATCAATAGCTGCGTTTATTGCTGTGCCACTTTTTCCCATAATAGGGATTAACTATTTTTGGTGGTGGATGCTTTTCAACATATGGTTTATCGCATTGGGTTGGAAACTTTATAAATTAGGTAATGGATGAAATAAGTATTAATAAGTCTATATAAGGAGATTATTATGAAAAAGGTAACAGCGTTTATTGGCACAGATAGCAAGCAAGCTACGTATAAGGCAGTATTAGAATTCGAGAAAAGCTTGAAGGAACTTGGAGAAATAGATTTTGAAATTGTATTTTTAAAGGACTACCGCCTAGAACTTTGTCATAGTTGCTTAAATTGTTTTTTAAAAGGGGAAGAATACTGCCCTTCAAAAGACGACAGGGACGCATTACTTAATAAAATTGAGAATTCGGATGGCGTAATTTTTGCTACGCCCAATTATACATTTCAAGTAACTGCCCGCATGAAGAATTTTATTGATCGAATGGCATTTATTTATCATCGCCCGAGATTCTTTGACAAGGCTGCAACTGCCATTGTAACCGAAGGAGTTTATGGTGGAAAAGACGTACTAAAGTATCTATATACTACAGGAGAAAGTTTGGGTTTTCATGTATCAAAAGGATGCAGTGTTGTAACACATAGACCTATGACTGAGATTCAACAGAGAAAATTATCCGAAGAAGTAAATAAAGCGGCAATCAGATTTTACAAAGAACTTATAAGACCTACTCCACCCCCTTCATTCTTCAGACTATTCACTTTTAGGGCAGCACGAACGAGTATAAAGTATCTTGATAAAAATCTCAAGGATTATAAATATTATAAAGAAAAAGGATGGTTTGAATCAGACTACTATTATCCTACCTCTTTAGGATTGATAAAGAAGCCTGCAGGAAGCTTATTTGATTTTATAGCGCGAAGAATGTTTAAGCAGGAAATAGAGAAGGAATTTGAGAATTGAATTTAATAAATTTATGAATCAATAATCTAGAAAGGTGTTTAGATGAAGATATGTATATTGTATGACTCAAAGTATGGGATAGGAAAAAGATGTGTTGAGTATTTGGGATCATATCTTAGAGAAAAAGAGAATCAAGTTGAGATTTATTCTATAAAAGATATCAAACCTAAGTCCATACCGCAAGTAGATGTCTACATTTTTAGTGCGCCTACTCATTTCGGAAATGTCAGTTTTAAGATGAAGGGTTACCTGAATAAGATTAAAGAAAAAGAAGGAAAAAGATATGCAGTTATAACAACGTGCTTGGGGCCAGAATCTAAAGCTGTCGATACAATGGAAGAAATACTTAACGATAAAGGAATGGAAAAGGTCTCAAATGGGCTAAAAATAAAAGTTAATAGTATGAAAGGCCCACCTGAGGAAGAGTATGAAACTAAATTAAAAGAATTTGCGGATGAAATAATGAAAGCTATGTAGGAAAGATACTTTATTTAATTGATTACAGAAGAAATTATTTTTTATATTAAAACGCCCTATAACATTAGTAAAAATTAACAATAAAATAAAAAAAATTAAATTACATCCTATAAGGGAATATCTCTGAAACATCTATTAAGACTGCATAGTTTGCTGGTGGGAGTTGTGGCATCTTCTCCTTCAATGCTTTAGCTATATTTTCAAATACGGGGCCTGTATCCATCAAAGTTGCCTTTCCCTTAATTTGGACCCCTTTATTGTTTTCTCTGTCAAGAACATATAAGGAAACATTTGGATTACTCCTTAGATTTGTTATTGTATGTGGTGATGCAATTTCAGCAAAGACCAATCTGTTTTTGTCAATAACAGATATACTTCCCTTTGGGGATACATTTGGCATCCCATTTGTAGTTGAAGTTGAAACAAAGGCTAGATGTTGCTGTTGGATTAAATCTATAACATTTTGAGGCATTTCCATTTTATCACCAATAGTTAATCATCTTTCTCATTTTTATAATTAATCCTCTAATATTAAGGTGAGGTTAAGCTATCCCCTATGTATGTAAATTCTTTCTTTCCCCATTTGCAGTTTTTAGATGTATTGCCTCCCCATTCCACAAATATTATTAGCATAATAATGAATAACTTTAGTATGGTAAAAACACCAAAACCAAGTATGCAATCATCCAAAGTCACTGAACGTATATACGCAAAAGCATTTGAATTACTTGAGAAACATCCAGAAGGCCTGCGCTGGTCAGAGCTACTTTCAAAGATTGAGGCGTCAGACCCCACATTCCATCCAAAAACTGTCAACGGATGTGTCTGGAAACTCGTCGAAAAATTTCCTGACAAGATTTACAAACCATCTAAAGGGGTTTTCCGTTTACTGAAATATAAATAAGCCTAGGAAACTATATAAATCTAGATTTTATCTTAATAAAAGTGATAAATTGAAAGAAATATACGACAAATTAATCCAGATGGCGATTAGTAAAGGCGCAACCTCTGCAAAAATAATCCCAATTGAGGATATTTCTGTTAATGATTGGGTAAGGCAAAAGTGTGAATTTGGATGTACTCAGTACGGAAAGAAGTATACATGCCCCCCTTACGTTCAGCCTCCAGAAGAGACAAGAAAAAGATTGAAAGAATACAGCAAAGCTATGATAGTAAATTTTGGAGAAATTAAAGACAGAATGGAATGGCGAGGTATTCAAAAGCTCATGGCAGATTTAGAAAGGGAAGCTTTTCTTAACGGCCTCTACAAAGCATTTGCATACGGTGCAGGTACTTGTAAATTATGCGACGACTGTAGCGCTGACCAAGTTCAAAATCCATCTTTATTTGATAAAAGAAGATGTGTTTACAGAAGAATTGCAAGACCCTCAATGGAAGGTGCGGGTATTGATGTATTTAAGACTGTAAAGAATGCAGGATATGAACTAAAAGTAGTTCCTAAGGAAGATATATGCTTCACAAGTTTTTGCTTACTACTCCTCGAATGACGTCATTCTTCAATAGCTGTTATTTCACAGTATTTAATAACTTTATTTTTACCTATTAATTCAAATTCTAAAAATTGAAATTCTGCCCCCTCTCTAATGAGTCTTATTGCAGTGTTAACAACTTCTTCCATGTCTTTAGGATCATTCTTATCAAAATAATACTGATTTTCTATGGTAATACCTCCTTTTATTTCATAGAGATTAATTACGACAAATTAAAAAGAGTCCAACGATTATTAATAATAATCTTTGAGCATTTTTATTTTGGATTTATTGATATAAATCCTTTTAAAGTCGTTGGCATATTTAATACAAAACAAGGCATATTGAACTTAATCTCGGCCATTTATATACTGATGTGATTAATTGAAAAGTTACGAAAATGCGTCAAGAGAAGAGCTTATTAAAGAGCTATCAATGCAACAATCAAAAATTACTGATCTTGAAAAGATAAAGAATAAGCTAGAAGATCTAGAAAAAGAAAAAGATATTCTTCTTGACAATTTAAAAGAACGGGTAAAGGAACTTAACTGTCTATACGATATATCTAAGATAAATGAAGTAACAAATATACCGCTTGAGGAATTATTCCAAAAAATTGTAGAGATTATACCCCCGGGATGGAAGTATCCGGAAATAGCTTGTGCTAGAATAAAGCTAGAGGGTCAAGAATTTAAAACATCTAATTTTAAAGAAACTAAATGGAAACTTGATGCCCCAATAAACTATTACAATAACAATATTGGAAAACTTGAAGTTTTTTATCTAGAAGAAAGGCCAGAACTTGAGGAAGGTCCTTTTCTTACAGCTGAAAGGAAATTAATTCTAGCAATTGTTGAAAAGTTGGGACATATAATAGAAAGGAAATACTCAGAACAGGCATTAAAAGAAAGCGAACTAAAATTCAGAACTCTTTTCAATAATGCAAGTGATGCCATATTTATACACGAACTCGATGGGAACTTTATTGAAACAAATCAGATTGCATCTGACCTTTTGGGTTATGAAAAATCTGAACTTCTAAATATGGCCCCTAAAGATATCCACCCTCCTGAATATGTTGAGATGCTAAATGAGATGTTTGAAGAACTTAAGAAGAGAAGCTATTACTGTTTTGAAACAGAAGTCATAACAAAAGATTATAGAACAATCTCTGTTGAAATCTGCAGTAAAATAATCAAGCTTAAGAAAAAATCTTTTGTCTTGAGTATCGTTAGGGACATAACTGAAAGAAAACTAACTGAAGAAAAAATGAAACGCCAGCTAATGAAATTTAATCTAGAAACTGGAAAAATTTACCTTGTAAAAGAAGCAAAAAGCCTTGTTTCAATTGAAGCCTTTAATGACCTACTAAAAGTCGGATATTCTGGATACATACTAACAAGGGCTTCTCAATCTGATTATTCTGGTCAGATAAAAGGAAAATACAATTATTTATGGATTTCAGAAAAAGATAAAAGAAGTTCTCTATCTCCAGATTTTACAGAAATTGAAAAGTATTTAGAAAACATACCTAGAAAAAGCTTTGTCTTAATAGATAGGGTGGATTATCTCCTTTCTAAAAATGATTTTACTAAATTATTATCATTTGTCCATCACTTAAGGGAGATAGCATATCTTAGAGGAATTACAGTTATTATTTCAGCTGACCCAGAACTATTCACTCCTGTCGAAATAAGGCATATAGAGAAGGAGACCGCAAATATTACTCCCATAGAGAAGGATCAACTCCCAGAAAATATGTTAGAAATTCTAAAATTTGTGTATGATAAAAATTTAATTGGAGTTAAGCCCACATTTTCAGATATAGGGCGAGAGATCAATATAACTAGGCCAACTATTGGCAAAAGGATGAATTACCTTACTACTTCGAATTATCTCATTGTTTCGATTAAAGGTAGAAACAAAGTTGTTGAATTGACAAATAAAGGAAGGGAAATTTTCTCACCATGAATTTACATGTTTTACATGTTTTTTTACAAATCCTTATACTTATGTAAAGCCCATATTTAATTAACAGTTGGACATTTAGGAGTGATAAAAATGAGTTCTCTTGGCAAGTGGATTTATATTTCTGAAGAAAAGCAATGTGGCAAATGCGGTCATACGACGCACACACACACGTGTTTAGTTTGTGGAGATATTTGTTGCGATGATTGTTGGAACGAAAAAACCTCTACATGCGATAAGTGTATTTCAAAAGCATGGTGGAGAGATCTTTAATCCTTAGAGTTATTCGGCTAAAGGACTAGCCATCTATGCCTCCCCATAGTCCCGATGAAAATCACTTAGGATTTGAGGGACAATCTTTTCTTAAAAATGATTTGAATAAAATAAAAGAGAAATATAAAAAACAACATACTGCGATAGAGTTTGAATGTTCTCATTGTGATTAAGATAGTGTCTGTTACTAGATAGAACTGATAAGAGAACAGCAAATTTTAAATATTTTGAAGTTATTAATTAAGGATGTATGACAGACGTTATTAAAAAGGATGGGAGAAGGGAAAGATTCGATGAAGAAAAGCTGAAAGCGTCAATTATGGCTGCTGCGAGAGAAGCCGGCGTGATGAACAGAAGATGGGTAAAGGATGTTATTGAAAATGTTTCTGCTAGTGCAATAGCCTTTTCAAGGGGTAAAAAAGAGGTAGAGGCTAAAAAATTAAGAGAAATGATTCTAAGCGATCTAGACAAACTAGAGGTAAAAATAGCAGACGCATGGAGAGACTTTGATAAGAAAGAAAAGTAATCAGATGGCTCTAAATATGTTAAATTTATAATTCTTTTTATTTTTTATTATTAAATTTTCTAAACTCTTTTGTATCGCCATTAAATGTAATTAAGCCTTGTTCTAAAGCCACAATAGTATCAGACATAAACTCTATTAAAGGGATATTGTGAGATATCAAAAGATATCCAAATTTCATTTCTTTTTGCAAATTTTTTAATAAATCAAGTATCTGGGCCTGTACTGCTATATCGAGTGCAGATGTTGGTTCATCTAGAATAATATATTCGGGTTGAACTAGTAGAATCCTCATAAGTGCCACTCTTTGATTTTGCCCGCCAGAAATTTGATGAGGATAACGACAAAATATATCTGAAGATAGGCCTACAGTATCTAGTAATTCTAATATTACTGATTCGATTTTAGAATTTTCAATTCCAATCAAATTTGCTGTTTCATAAAGTGTTTGTTTTATAGTTTTCCTCGGATTTAAAGATCCTTGAGAATCTTGGAAAACCATTTTAATCTTTTTTAATGAGTTAATTCTATCTTCCACAGATGCTGCCCAAATATCTGTATTGTCAACTAAGATTTTACCATGTGTTGGTTTTTCTAATCCCATTATTATCTTTGCAAGAGTTGTTTTCCCTACTCCTGATGGTCCAACTAACCCAACTGTTTTTCCCTTAGTTAGCTCTAAAGATATATTGGACAATATTGGATCTAATTTTTTAGATAAAAGTCCATAATGATATGATTTTGAAACGTTTTCAATAATCACTGAAATAGATAACACCTCACATCTCTTTTGTCAACAGAAGATATAGGTGGAATTTTCTCACTACATCTCTTTTCCTTATATGGGCATCTTGGATGAAACTTACATCCACTTGGTATATTTACCATAGAAGGGGAGCTTCCTTTTGGAGGATTAAATCCTCTTTCAGGTAAACTATCAAGAAGAATCTTAGAATAAGGATGCAAAGGATTTTTAAAAAAGGTTTTTGTCTCTCCTATTTCAACTATATCCCCTGAATACATTATTGCAATTCTATCTGATAGTTCTCTTGCAATAGAAAGGTCATGAGTTATTAAAAGAAGGGAGGAGTTATTTATTCTTTTTACAGTATTAAACTCTTCAATTATATCTCTAACTAAATCAATATCAAGACCTTTTGTAGGTTCATCGGCAATTATAATTGAAGGGCTTAAAGTCATAGAAATGGAAAGAAGAATCCTCTGATTCATTCCTCCAGAAAGTTGATATGGATACATTTTTACATATTTTGAAGGATTGTTAAATCCCATAGTTTTTAAGAGATCTTTTGCTTTATTTAGGGCATTTCTTTTATTCATTTTTTTATGTAGTAGTAAAGGTTCGGATATTTGTTCGCCAATAGTATGTAGCGGATTTAAAGACAAAGAGGGATTTTGGAATACTATGGCAATTTCTTGTTGCCTTATTCTCTCTATTTCGATGTCAGTAGCATTTAGAATATTATTGCCTTTGAATAATATTCTTCCAGATACTTTTGAATTTTGAGGTAATAACCTCATTATAGTATTTGCTATTACAGATTTTCCACATCCTGTTTCTCCCACTAATGCAAGTGTTTCATTACTATTTATGGCGAATGAAGCATTGTTTACTGCATAGACCGGCCCAATTGGAGTGGTAAATTCCACATTCAAAGAATCAATTTCAAGTATCTTCATTTTATCACTCGAGACCCATCACAATATTCTCCTTTTCTTCAAGAGAGAAGCCTATTAGCATTAGCGAAAATACTACTCCAACTATACATAGACCTGGAGGTAGATACCACCACCACATTTCATTGATAAGTCCTCCTTTCATAAAAGCAAAGTTTAGCATCATCCCCCAACTTTTCATAGTTGGATCTCCTAACCCTAAGAAAGATATTGATGCTTCTGAAAACATTGCAGATGCTATAGTCAGCATGAATTTTGGAATTATAATATGAATTATATTCGGTAAAATATCTGAGAAAATTATATGTCTATCTTTAAAACCTAAAGACTTAGCACTCAAAATAAATGAAGCGTCTCTTATCTGCAAGGTTGATGATCTTACAACTCTTGCAGTGGTGGGCCACCATAGAAATCCTATTAATAACATTATTATCCAAAAGCTTGGCCTCATTAATGCTGCCAAAATGATAATAAGAGGTATTCTTGGAATCATTAAATATATGTCAGTTATAGCCATAAGGATTTCATCAATCAATCCCCTATAATATCCAGATACAAGACCGATAAGAATCCCAAAAAAAGTAGCTATTATAGAAGCTCCAAATCCTACGATCAAACTGACTCGTGCCCCATATAATAGTTCTGAAGAGATATCGTTTCCTATATCATTAGTTCCAAGAATATGGGATTGTGTGGGAGAAAGATATGGTTCAAATCTATCCCAAGGATTGTAAGGGGATATTATACCTGCTGCTATCGCTATGAAAAGAAACGATACAAATATAGCTATCCCTAAAATATTGAGATTTAACTTATTAGTTGCAAACTTTTTAGTTTCCTCTATGTGATGCGTTATAGTGAATCACCCACCCTTTGATCTATTATGCTGTAAAGAATATCAACGAAAGCATTTGCCAAAACAACCATGATGCTAATAATCATGAAAGAACCATATAGAATTGGATAATCCCTCGAAAGTAAAGCATCATAGATAAGATTCCCCATCCCATTCATAGAAAAAATAATTTCAATAAAGAGTGCTCCACTCAAAATAAATCCGAAATCAAGGGCAAGAAGCGTCAGAAGAGGCAGAGATGCATTTTTAAAAATGTGCCTAAACAAAACTTGACTATCGGATAATCCTTTTGCTTTTGCATACACAACATATAGTTTAGATTTTTCTTGAATTACACTGCCCCTCATAATCATATAATTTCTTGAAGTAAGAAACAATGTCATTATAGTTATAGGAAGGAAGAAATGATGCAGTATATTAATCAATCCGCCTGTTGAGTAAAATCCCTTGATTGGAAACAATCCCAATTTAAAAGAAAATAGATACAAGAATAAAAGAGATAAGAAGAAAGTAGGGGTGGAATAAAATGCCAGTTCGATTAATGTAAGTGATTTAAAGGATTTTGAAGATGATTTAAATCCTGAAAAAGATCCCATCAAAGAACCAATTATTGCACCAAATAATATTGAAGGTATAAGGAGCAATAATGTCCACTTCATCCTTGATAAAATAATAGATGTTACTGGAGCTTTAAAATGATAAGAATATCCAAAATCAAATCTAAAGACATCATTCCAATAATCAAGATATTGTAAAGGAAGGGATTTATCAAGACCCATTTTTTCTCTTAGTTCTTGCATTGATTCTTCAGTCATTACATAATCTTCACCTAAGAGATTTGTAATTGGATCTCCCGGCATCAATCTAGGGATAATGAAATTTAGAGAAAAAATCACGAAAAGTGCAATTAAGTATCGTGCTACTTTTTTTGATCGCATTTTCATTTAATCCCTTACGTTACTATTTTATTAGATATAGCAAAGCATCTTTTCTTTGGCATAGGACTTGATATGAATTAGATTCATTTGTTATTCTACCGTTATTTTTAAGATAATTAAATATTTCATCTTCTGTCTTGTTCGTATAGGGATAAGACCTATATACAAACGATAATGGAAGAATATACTCTGAAGTAAATATTTCGACATTAAAAATATAACCCATTTCATATAGTATATTGTAAAGATGTAAAAAATCAACAGAATTTTTTGTATCATATACAAATTCTCTTAAGGGATCTCCCCTACCGGCTCTAAATACAAAAAATATGCCCTTTGAAGAAACAGAAATAGCTTTTTCAAGAAAAGAACATATGTCATCCTCAAAAAAACTGTAGGCGGCAATTGAATAATCTATACCAGAAAGTTCTTCTTTTGAAGCATCTTTCCATTCTTTTTCTAAATATAGAATATTATTACGTTTAGCTGTTTTTGCCTTGTCTTTTAATATTTTTAGTTGATGTGGAGACGGATCTAAAGCTAGAATTTTATTTGATAACTCTGATAGAGGTATTGTAAACGCACCCGTTCCGGCACCGATATCCAGTATAGTATCTTTAGAAGAAAGAAAAAAAGATATCCTTTCCAATATTTTACCAGGATATCTTGAATAAGCCATGAATTCATCATAATAGCTCAATTGTTCCCAAAAGTCATTGTTAGAGATACCTTTCTCATTTAGTATCTTTAGATAGCTTGATTGCTTAATTGAACTATTCCATTCTTCTGACCAATTCATTATGATGCCTTCTGAAGATTTAAAAATGTGTCAGTATTGTATATTCCATATAATGGATCTACATACCAGCCACTGTATTTTTTGCTGTATGGTGTGATGTTTTCATTCCAGTAAAGGGCTATACCAGGTAGATTCTCTGAGTAGTAGTCCTGTACTTGATAAGCATATGTTTGCATTTTCGCAGCGTCTGTTGTGGATAGTATATTATCGCATATTTTAAGAAATTCTGGATCGTCAAGATTGTGTAGAACGCCTTCCCCGGTTCTTCTTGAATCAAAGTATCCTGTTCCCCACTGTGCGTGCATTAACATCCCCCAAGGTGTTGTCCTTGTTATGGTGAGGTCATAGTAATACTTGTCTTTTAAGGATATCCATGTGCTTGTGTCAACTGACTTTATAGTTACGTCAATCCCAACTTCTTTTAGGTAGTCCTGAACTAATTCTCCAGAACGGATATAGTCTGAACGGATAAGCATTATAATCTTAATATCTTTGCCATCAGCTGTTTCAATTATTCCATTTCCATTATTGTCTTTGTAGCCTGCTTCACTGAGTAATTGCTTAGCTTTTTCAACATTGTATTCTAATTTGGGTGTTTCTTTATAAAATTCCATTGTTGGGGGAACAAATCCTCTGTTTGGTGCTGAGCCATACCCCAATGCCTCAATTTTAACAATTTCTTCATAGTTAATAGCATAGGATATTGCATTTCTAAATTCTAGGTCAGACATTGGTTGTCTTTGTAAATTCATCCCGAGAAATACTAAGCCAACATTCATTTTTTGGATAATGTCATATTTGCCTGTGTCGGTCAATTTCTGTATATTAGAATATGGATAACTTCCAGCATATTTGTAGTAAACATCTAAATTCCCATTTTCAAGGTCAAGCGCTAGTGTGTCGTTGGTCTTATACATGTGGACTTCAATTGTGTCTACTATGGACTGTTTTCCTTTCCAGTATGGATTTTTCTTCAAAGTTACTATTTGAGAATCAAGATTTACGTTAGATACATAATACGGACCGCATCCAACATAGTTGTCAGCTTGAACATAGTTAATTGGGTCTTGGATTGATTCCCAGACATGTTTTGGAAGTATGTTATAAGTTGCAAATTCTAGATTTGTTCTTGTATAAGGTTCTTTGAATATAATTTCCACGGCATTATCTTCAGGAATTACTGTAACTGATTCAACACGCTGTTTAATCCATCCTGCATACGGTATTTTATTTGCGTAATACTCTATAGAAAATTTAACATCCTCAGGAGTTACTTTTTTCCCATCGCTCCAATATAACTCAGGATCAATATAAAACTTCCAAGTTTTGTCATTATTTGATGCCTCGTATTTTGTCGCCATGTTTCCAACTATTTTTCCATTTTCGTCCATTTTAGTTAGCGTCAAATTAGATACTTTCATGAAGATTCCAAGATTAGTATCAAAAAAATTTGCGGCCTTTATAGTATTTGGGCTTCCTATTTTTACTGTATTGCCTTTTGAAACTGTGTCGGTAGAAGTGCCTTGATTGATACACCCTACCATTAAGGAAATACAAAATATTGATATTAATACTATACTTATTCTTTTATCGATAATAATTACACCTCCTTATAGTGTTACTGTTTTAAAATTCGTGTTACTTATAAAGTTTTGCTTTTTTAAGATATAATGCAATAAAGACCTAGATTTTATAAAAATCGAATCAATTCAGTTAATTTTATATGTTCTGAAATAGAAACATATGCTTATGACATACGTAATTAGAAGCAGTGGAAAAAAAGAAGAATTTGATACTGAAAAATTAATATCTTCAATTATGGCTGCTGCAAGTGAGGCCGGCTTACTGAATGATAAAGGAATACAAGCTATTATAGACAATGCTTCGTCAAATACTATCTCATATGCAAGGGATAGAGAAGAAGTCAAAACAAAAACATTGAAAGATATGATACTAAGCCAATTAATAAGAATTGGTATACAGATGGCAATCCAAAAATTTGGGTCTAACGCATCAAAAGAAAATATACTTGGCGAACTAATTAACGCAGGATTAGATATGTCTACTAAAAGTTCAAGGGCTAACGCATCAAGCGATGCTTTAAATGAAATATTGGAAACATTGATGCAAGGAGATTCTAGGACAAATGCATCTAGTGATATCCTAATGGACCTATTGGATGCCGGGGCACAAATTCCAAATAAGAGTTCCAAAGCTAACGAATCAAGTGATATTTTAAGTCAACTGCTCGGTGCAGGTATGCAAAAAAATTCAAGAACTAGTGCCTCAAATGATGACATAGAGAACATCTTAAAGACAGGCATGAAACTAGCCAATGCATGGATGAGATATAATAGATAAAACTTAAATCAAATAAAACACTAATTAATTTAATATTTATATTTTATGGGATGGGTGAAAAAAATGAAGTCAGATAGGCTCACATCAGATACTTTACAGAAAATAAAAGATGTAGAAAAAGAACTTATCTCTCTCAAAAATGAATATCTTTCAAGACAAGACCCTTTACTAAAGGAAAAGATAGAACAAAAGAAGAAAGATTTAGATAAACTTAGGGCATATTATAAAGACCATGTAATGACTTCCTGCAATGAAAGTTTTGAGGCTAAGAGAAGAAGGCTTTCGAAGTATGATTAGGAAGATATTCTAAAATATATCTATCTCATAATTTCTTTTCTTAAATGCTTCTTCAAAAATCCATAAAGTTTCTTGTCCCAGTTAGGGGGAGGATCCTCTTTTTCTGTAAGTGTTAAAAGATAAGATATAGATTTTTTATCTAAAAGATATTCATAATCTTTATTTTCTATGAATCTATAAATGGCGTTAAATATAGGGGATGGCAATGGAACTTTAAGTTTGGAAAGTTTGAGATTTGTATGCATCAAAGATCTTTTCAGATATTCCCTTTCTTTATCAGAAATATTATGATAGTCCATTTCATCTTTTCTTTTTTCCCAGTCAGTTTTTGCTTTCTCTCTAAAAAGTTCAAGAGTATTATTAATTTTTGGCCACCTGTCTGGATATCTAAGAAGTAGTCTCTGTATTGGAACTATATTTTCTTGAACTAAAAAAACTCTCTTCTTAATTTCATCAATATCACTTTGAGAAAAATTGATTTCATACTGATCAAGTTGTTTTATTAGCCATAAGTCTCTTCTCCCCTCAGTATTTTTTCTTCTGAGAGACCGAGTTCTAGATGATGTTTTTAGAGTTTTTGTCACTGGACTAGGATTAATATTATTTTGCATCCGAAAAATAAAGGATAATTAAATATAAAAAATTTAGTGTTATGTGATTAAATTCCTAGTTTCTTTCTCTTTGATTCGATATGTGAAAGAATACCATCTGACGCTTTTACCGGATCTTTCTCAACGTTTAATACCCCACCTGTAATGTCTTTGCAATCAACAGTCAGAAGTTTAACTAGATTTGGTCCACCAGTTACAGGAGGAACTGGATTGACATAAGTATACAATCCAAATGCAAGTGCAAATACAGCATCTATTGTAGCTTTTTGCTCCATATACTCCGGTGCAACTGCTGCAACAGGCAAATCTGTCACAGGTACGTCTCCTAGAGCTTTTGATATTACTCCAAGTAAATCTGCAAGCCTTCCAGTATCGGTGCATGTTCCATAGCTCAATACTGGAGGTATGTTCAAGAGAGCACACAATTTCTTTAATCCTGGGCCTGCCATATCTTTTGCATCTAAACTGCATAGCCCCCCAACTTGCACAGCACCGTTTCCACATCCAAGAGAAAGTACAAGTATATCTCTCTTTATCAGTTCTTTTACCATATTTATTGTGTGTACATCTTGGCCAGAATCCCTCAAAGAAGTGCAAGAAACCATCCCTGCTACCCCTCTTATTGTTCCATCTTTTATTGCATTAAGAAGTGGCTCAATTGTTCCTCCTAGAGCTTCAACTATACTCTCAGTTGAAAATCCAACTATCGCTTCTTTCATTGGTAGTCCGACAACAGGATCAATTGATTTTCTTCTGTCTTTGAAATTATCAATTGCCATTTGTAAAAGTGATGCAGCTTGTTTCTCTGCTTCTTTAGGTAGATAATCCACTCTTTCATTAATACCTTCAAATGCAACTAGCTCACTTGCAGGGACTAATTTGAATTTGTATTTCTCTGCATATATTGGGTCAATTGGCATAGAACAGTTCATATCTGCCACGAAAATATCTATACATCCGCTTGCCATTATAGCTTCTTGCATTATCCAGTTGCCTGTGAATCCATAAAATACATCATCCATTTCCCACCTTTGGATTATCTCTTGACCTGTTTCTATATTTGCAATTATCCTAAGGCCTTTGGCGCCTACTTCTTTGGCCTTCTTTTGCCATTCATCTTTTCTAGCAAGCTGGATCATTGCAAATCCCAAAAAAGGTTCATGGCCGTTGGGTAAAACATTAACATAGTCTGGATCCAGTACTCCTAAATCAACCCTCATTTTATGGGGTCTTGGAATCCCAAAGAGAATGTCCTGTGTAAACTCGTTTACTATTTGGCTTTGATACGCCATAGCGATTCCAATTCTCATTGCTTTCAATGCCAAACTTACATAATACCCATCTACATTTGTCAAGCAAGAGCTTGTTGAAAACATAATCTCCCCATGCACTCCACCTGGAAATATGCCAAGCTTTTTCCATGACTCTTTTCTCTCTTTAGGGGCTAAAATCTCTACAATTTGACTCGGTTCGGAATATTTTCTATTAAAGTCCTCTTCAACAAAATCACAAAAACTTAATGCAATCTCATTAATACTCCCACTTGTATCTATGCCAAGTCTTTCAGCAAAAGATTTCAATTTTGATGGCTCTTTGATTTGGAAAGGTGTTTCACCTTTAGCAGTTGCCCTTAGTGTTTTGATTGTTTGTTCAGTATGATATTGGTAAGTTGATGTCCCCAAAACATTTCTCAAAAGCATCATCCTCATTGCCATCCCGTCTGCAGTTATCCCACATACTCCCCGTTTATCTATGGATGCATCAGAACGGCATGGGCCATTAGAACAAAGATCGCATCTAACTCCACCTTGGCAGAAGGGACATCTTTTGTCTGGGTCACCTCCAAATCCTTGAGCTTCGTACCGATTCCAAATATTTGTAATTTTATCATCTTTAATCTTCTCATACATTTTTTTTACAGATTCGTGGTAGGATACTCTATCGCCTTCCATAATTATTCCTCACAAAATTACCTTACTCTTTTGTATTATATATAATTTTCTTAAAAAAAGAAATATAATTAATCCGTTAGTCCCAATAGTATTGCTAGATCATCTTTTGCTTTAAGAGAATGCGGTGCATTTTTAGGCATGAAAATAAATACTCCGGGGGCCATTTCAATATCTTCATCTTCAAGTTTAAAAGTACCTGTTCCTTTTAGAACGTGTACAATTCCTGTTTTAGTTGAAGTATGGGTGTCTATACTAGTACCTGCTGAAAGGCACATTAAGGTATAGTTATACGTTTTTGACAAGGCCAATACGGTACTAAAAATCCCTTCTGTTGGGAACTGCATAGTTTTATTCAAATCTTTCCAAAATCCTTTTTCCATTATATCCACTCCTCTTTTATTATTTCTCCTTTAATCCCTACAACAATCAATTTTATTGGAATTTTTCTAGTTGCACTGTCTAAAGCTTTCTTAGCTATCTGAAGAAGGCCAGAGCAACAAGGCACCTCCATTACTAATACTGTTAAGGTATTAATTTTTGCCTCGTCTATCATCTTCCTTATTTTCTCAACATATATGTCTCGGCCAGAGTCTAGTTTTGGACACGCTATTGCTAAAGTCTTACCTTTAAGAAAATCCTTGTGGAAGTCCCCTATTGAGAATGCGGTACAATCTGCAGCAAGCAATACATCTTTTCCAATGAAATATGGTGCATTTGGCGATAGTAAATGAAGTTGAATTGGCCACTGCCTAAGTTGGGAAGACCTTTTTCCTTCTTCAGTTACGCTTTTTTCTTCTTTTGAAAACTCCATAATTCTAGAACCGGGACAAGATGCGCCATGTGCATGTATACTCTCCTTCGTTGGATCCTCTATTCCCCTCTCTTGAAGGAAATCTTTTGCCTGTTTTAGATACTTATCTGCACCGTGGTCTTTCAGATGTTGGAGATGTGCTTTGATAGTATTCTTACCCTGTTTAACTATATTCTCCATTACTTTTCCTTCATCGTACTCTTCAGCTTCTCTTTCTTCAACAAAAATTGCGCCTTCTGGGCAATTTCCAATACAGGCCCCGAGTCCATCACAGAACAAGTCACTCACTAGTCTAGCCTTTCCATCTATTATTTGAAGTGCACCTTCTGGGCAGTTAGGAACGCATAATCCACATCCATTACATCTCTCTTCGTCAATGTTAATTATTTCTCTTTTGACCATTTTATCACCAATATCTTTTCTATACTAAGTATATAATAGATACCTATATAAACTAGTAAGTTTCTAATTTGATACTATGACAGACTGTACCATATACAATACCCTCGATATTGTCGGGAAAAAGTGGTCTCTTCTAATTTTGTTGGAGTTATATAAGGGTGAAACTAAGGAAAAGAGATTCAATGAATTAAAAAAAGGATTGAATGGAATAACTCCAAAAATCCTTTCATTGCGCCTTTCTGAATTAGAAGTTGAAGGGCTTATACTAAAAAAAATAGATAATTCTACCGTTCCAATTAAATGTGAATATTCTCTAACGGAAAGCGGAGAAGATTTTATCCATATAATCCAAGAGGTAAAAGCTTGGGGATTAAAATGGAAATTTGATAATCCAGCATGTGCTGGCACTTTTTGCAAACAATGCACTTTGGCCTTTGAATAATTAAGCTAAAAAAGAGGGGAATAAGAATCTTAAGACTAGGTAAATAGCAATGAACCATATTATAACAATAGAAAATGTAACAATCCATTTTGATTTTACACTTATAGGCTCGCATATAGCTTTATTTCTACAATCCTGAAAAACTTCAGCGGGGATCAATTTAATTATAAGGTATATTGTAAGTGAAATAATTAAAATATCATCAATATATCCTATAACCGGTATAAAGTCCGGAATTAGATCAATTGGGCTAATAAAATATCCTAATAGGAATAAGATTATTATTTTTACATACCATGGGACTCTAGGATCCCGGTATGCTTTATAGAGGGCGTATATATCCGTTTCAATGCTTTTCGTCTTTTCTTTTAATTCTTTGAAAGTAATCATAGGATCACTAAATTAGGTTGAAATCTTCGAAGATTATATCTCTCGGTTTAACTCCTAATTTAATAAATTGGTCTGCAAGTTCCATCATCATCTGATTGGGGCCACATATGAAAATCAATTTATTAGAAATTGTTTCTTTTGAATCACATAACTGGATTATATCCTCTGCAGAGATTCTTCCAGATTCACTTGAAAGCCATACCCTATAGTCGATATTATTTTTATTTCTTAAAATATCTTTTATTTCTTTATCGTAGATTACATCTTTCTCATTTTTACATGCCCATATGAAATCAATTTTATTATTAGATAATTTATCGTGCTTTAACATGCTAAGAAACGGCGTTACTCCTATACCCCCTGCAATCCATATCATGTCTTTTTTTTCAAAAAGAAATTTTTCACTAAATTTGCCATAGGGCCCATATAGAAAAATTTTATCTCCAACTTTTACTTTAGGAAGATGATATGAAGTGAAGTCGCCTGATTTTTTTGCTGAAATTCTAATCAATTCTTCACTGTTTGAACTAGATATGGAAAATGGGAAGATTTCAAATGATTTTTCAAGATTTAAGAATTTAATAAATATGAATTGCCCCGGATAAAAATTCATTTTTTTATCAATTACCTTAAATTTAATTTCTATGATATCGCCTATATTTT
>JABLXD010000031.1 GCA_013178285.1 Methanofastidiosum sp. | reverse complement strand
GCCCCCTCCGTCCCAGTAGGGCTCGCATTCTGCTATGACGTCATCTATCATGGATAGCGTTAGGGTCCTGTCTGTCTCTGTCCCGGATGATCCGCCATGCGAGACGTTTGAATCAGTCCAGCTTGCAGCAGCATCTCTATCAAGGCCGTAGACATCCCCTTCATTTGTGGTAAGCTCTGTTTCTGAGACCTCAGAATAGGATGAGATAATCCTGTCAAGCGGCGTTATTATGCTGCCATCTGTTGCTGAGCCGTCTGCATCGGCGAGGATGTTCCTGTTCAAAGTATTTCTGAACTCATCTGCAGTGTATGAAACAACGTCGGCCCACTTTATAGTGTCGTCCTTCTGCTCTAAGAGTCTCTCCATCTCTGAGATGTTTGTGGCTCTTGCAACGGTATGTGGCGTCACTGTAATCTCTGCAAATGTGGGCTTCTTTGTCTCTGGTATTCCCCCATCCTCTGTTATGTGTCCTCCAGTGGTAAGGCCTGCGGCAGTCAGTGCCCTATAGCCTGACTTTGACCATGGCCTCTTTGGGAGAAGCGCAAAAGCGTTTGATTCGGTGACAATCTGGGAGTAAAGGGTGGCCCCAAATAGGACGTTCCTTACTCCGGTTGTTGATGTCAATACGGGGGCGTCAGACTTGGAGAGCTCTATCTCCTCTGCTATGTCGCTTGCCCTGTTATACTTCTGGAATACCTTCGGGTCGACCCCTGATCTTTTCAGAGGCTCCCAGTAGTAGTAGTCCAGCATGTCCTCGTAGCTCTTGAAAAATGGTGCTGTCATTAGATCCTCTTCTCGGATAGCATTGATACTATGTCGCCAGCTGATATCTCCTTCTCAGAGACGCCCTCTGACTTCTGCACCGGCCTGAACTCTAAGAGGATCTCCTTTTTGATCTCCTCCCTGATCTTTTCAAGCTCTAATTTGGCGTCTGTTTTGTTTTCCGTGGCCTTAAGAATGCCAAGGATCTCATCTATTCTTGAAATGGGCTCAAGCCTCTTCTCAAGATCGTTCCTGTATGCCTCAAAGTCGGAGCGTGTAAGAAACTCTGGCTCCTTCTTCTCAGCATTTGTAACTTCTTCTGGCATCTCTTTTTCCTCTTTTAAGATGTCAAACTGCGCCGCCGGATTTGCTCCTGAGCGGCAGATGGTGACTGCAGAAAGGTTTAGGTCAGAGACTATCCTTGTGCATCCCTCGCTTGATTTGCAAGGCCTGGATTTTAGGACGTTTCCAGAAATGGAATAAGATCTGTAGTCGCCCTTCTCTATGGCCTTTCTGACCTCCTTGCAGTACTCCGTGTCGTCCCAAACTTTGGCAAGGACGAACAGGGCCTCCTTCTCCTTCTCAAGGCTACAAAACTTTGAAAGCTCTTCATTGTTTGGCGGCCTTACCTCTGTTTTGTAGATAAGACCCTTTTTTTCAAAGGACTCGACAATCTCGCCGACTATCTGGTCCTTGTGATCGACTGTAACCCTTGCACGCTTCAAAAGCTCTGGAAGGGCCTTCTTCACTGCGTCAATCCTTATGACGTCCCCCTGGCTATCAAGCAGCTCTGCCGAAGCCGGGCCGAATATGAAGAAATCTCCCTCCTCGTTCACCTTGAAGAACTCGCCCTGAAATCTGAATGAGTCTTCCATGATCTAAACTTCTATCAGCTTTTTGATCCTATCATTAATCTTTAGAACTGTCACTTCAAGCTCCTCCATGGCGGAGTTGTATAGGAACATAGTTCTTGTCATCTTCCGCTTCATTGGCACACCTAATGGAGGCGGCTCGACAAACTTTGCATACATCACAAGTGCAGAAACATTTGCAGAATCAGTTGTTCTTGCAGGCGTTATCGACTGCCTAAGATTTCCTGTTCTAACTGGCGATCTGGACTTTGAAAGGTTGGAGGTCCTAAGCGCCCAGTTTGCAATCTCCTCAGAAACTATGCTGCCAAGTTCAGATGGGGCCTTTCCAAGAACAGTTTTCAAAGGCTCCGCCTTTACATCAAGTGAAATATTTATCATATGTAGCTTTTATGTTTTCAATGGAATTATCATACTCCGGAAGCGGCTTGTAAGTGATTCCGTTGTCCCCCGGATATGGCTTGTTATGGAACACTTTGAGAATCCATATTTCGTGGGGTATGCCTTCTGGGAAAGCATCGCACTTATGCTCCTTTCTGTAGTGGGTGCACATGAGGCATAGATTTACGCCCCTTGTAATGAATTCACCTGCAACAAACCTGTTATTTGGATCATCCTTCTTAAGCTCTGATATTTGTATCACCTAAGTAGTCCACATCATAGATTTTGACCTTTATATTTTTTTGTCTTTCTGGGTCCAAGCCTTCATTGTACAGTAGTTCTTTTTCAGACTCTGTAAGATCCCTGAAAGAAGTGTTGTTTATGCGGAAAATCGATCCGTTTTGCAGTATGACTTCCTCTTGGGTGTATTCATATGAATTTCCAATATAAATCACCCTTGTCCCGTAAGGGACGTGGATTTTTAGCATTGTTATATGGCCTTGGCTTACCTGCATGTAATGGTAACCAAAAGCAAGGGCAATGTCACTATCCTTGCTTGTGCTTGAGAATCCTTTGTCATCGAAAATATCCTTTAGCTCGGGATCATTTGGATCAAGAATATGATCTAATATGTCAGCTTCATCAAGGCCCCTCCAAAGGACAACACCCTCTTCGTTGATTTTGCTTCCTTCTAGATTGAATATCTTTTTCATTGTTTCAATCGCTTTCAGTGCACGCTCTATCTGAAGTTTGTAGGATATTCTTTTTAGATAATCTAATGGGTGCCGTAATATCGTGTTGATGTAATAGGAAGTGGAGGAGTATTCCCAGAGGGCATCCTGCATCTCTTCGGTGAAGTCTTTCCTCTTCTCAGCTGGCACATCATCCCACCTTTTGGTAGCTGGCCCTATCCGGAACTCATAGTAGCACCTGCAGTTCGGATGAAGCGGCGGATTGCCAAATGATGTCTCTGAATCAATGGGAATCCATCCCTCTTTTGAGGCCTGCACACAGCTAACACATGCAAGGCCGTCTTCAGTAAAAATGAATCTCTTCTCAGTGGCACCAAGATCCTTTGCAGCCCGCTCTGATGCGAAGCTGAATGCTCTCGTTCCTTCGGTCCTTGCCACCATCCGCCAGTAGTAAGAATCCCTTCTTTCGAAATACTCCTCAGATAATCTTTTTCTGACCGTCTGCCAGTTGTAGCCTTTTAGTATTTCTTCCTCGATAATCCTGAATATGTTCGCCTTTTCCCCCTCTTCCCACTTATCGAAAAAGGGCGAGACGTAACCCTCAAAATACTCCTTCAGGTATTTCAGTATGTTTGGATTGATATCGTCTTTTGAGATTATTTTTGCGTATTTAGAAATTGTATTTAGGTAAGCATGATTAAAAATAAGAAGAATATTGGCCCTAAGCTTGGCATCCAGCTTTAGTGTAACGTCTGATACGGCCGGAATTATTTCATTATCAAGATTGGCCCTATCTTTTGAACTGTTTTCCAGAGTTTGAAGCAGGCCATCCTCATAATCCCTTGAAATATGGAAGAGTGCATCCGCAAGATCATCAAACAATTTGTCTAGAGGATCTTTCTGTTTTTCTATCTGTGGAAAGGACTCTTTTGGCTTTGTTTCTTTTGTTATGATCGGATTGATGGTGCCATCGTCTTCTATCTCAATCTCAAGACCGGATCTTCTGTAGATGGCGACTGTTTCGGCCCTTAGCTTCTGGACAAATGCCGACTCTTTCTTGTCTTCACGCTCTATCTCATCAAAATCAAAGTACCAGTCCGTTATTCCAAGAGCTGAAAGCAGAATAGTGTTTATGGGCTCAGAGATAGTCCTCATCCATGCCTTTGTAGTGTTCGCCATCACGTCAATCTGCAGCATCGGGTTGTTCCCAGCTTTGCCGCTCTCAACTGTGCCTGCAAAGACTGGAGTCACACCGTAATTTGAGAGGAGCATGTCACGATAGTAGCGGTGCCACTCCAGAGCCTGGAGCTTTGAGGGATCAGAAAGCACGTCATGTATCTCTATCTTGCCTTTCGAGTTCCCCAGAAAAAGATTGAATAGCTTTGAACCTATGCTTTTTCTTTTCTCTACCATCGATGCTATTGCCTGCTCTAAGGACGCCACTTCGTCCTGCGTATAGCCCTCGAAGGCGAATATCTTTGCGAGGGTGCCCTTCTCAAAAGTGTCACGATTCAGGAGGTCTAGATTTAAGGCCGCTTCTATCTGATTTATGCATGCCTGGATTATTGGAGTGCCATATTCATCGGGGAGTCTCCTGTTGAAGTGGCCTTCTATTATCTCTCTCTTGGAGTAGCGCCTTCTTATCCTATTCCCGGAATAAAGTACGTATGCCGTCTCCCAAAGTTCTATTTTATGCTTGGGGCACTTCCCCCTTGAATCTGATAAATATTCTTCATCAAGCAGATTGCAGATGGGGCAGAAGTAAGACCAATCAGAATCGCCACGCTTAACCTTCCCAATCAAAAGAGGATTCTCAACATAGAGCGCCTGGGGCTCTTCCATTATGAAATACTTTCCCCTGTCGTTCTGCCTTATGTAGGAAAGGGATAGATAATAGTCATCAATACAAAGTTCCCATTTGAGGGCGGATCTTATGATTGAATAAAGATCTATATCTGGATGAGGATTGTCTATGAAGGACTGGAGCTTGTTTTTTTGCTCTAATTCAGGCCTTAATATTTTGCCCCCACAATCACAACTAACATTTTCAGGCCTATCATACTCTTTCCCGCATTTGCTGCACTTAGAGTTGAAAAGGGGCTTGATGGACCATCCGGCGTTTGTGACCTCACGTATTATTGCGTTGTGGATTGGCTGGACAAGCGGTGAATGATCACAGTATTTCAGGATCTTCTCTTTTGACATTGTTGGGAACTTGGGCTCGGATGTTTCCTTTAAGTAAAGGTTGCCGTCCTGCCCAACTATAGAAAGCTCCTTCTCCAGTAATGCAACTCTATTTTTAAGGCCAGAGATTACTGTGCCATATGGATTAATTTTTGCAAGAAAAGACAATCAAAGAGTATTTAGACTGGGTAAAGAGTTTATATGAGTTGTCTGTTCTGGTTCTTATTCAAAGTCGAGACTTTTGGTTAATTTATAATGTTTTTAATTGGCTTATTCAAATCGAGACCTAGAATTTTCTAAACAAAACTATAAGTTTTATATATCAAAAGTTATTTTTTTATTGTGATAAAAAATGTCAAAAGAAGAATGGAGAACGATGAAGATTTTTTATCGACTAGAAGCACATGTCGAATCTACCAAAAAATTATTTTATTCTAGTTGGGATTATCTAGCTGAAAACTGCCCAGTTGGAACTATCACGGGTGAGCATTGGCCTTTCTTGTATATGAATACGTGTTTAGTTAATTTAGTATCGGCTTTAGAATATTTTGTTAAACATCTCTTCGAAAGCGGAATAGGTTCCCAGGCAGGGAGAGATATTTTTCATAAAAAATTTATTGATGGAAAAGGAAGATTAACAAATACAAGTGGTTCAGATTGGCTATATATATTTTTTAATTTCTGTCTAGATGTAAATTTAAAAAATGAATTAACAGATGAGGAAAGAAAGTGGTTAAAATTATTACTACAAGGTAGAAATATAATAGTTCACAACGGATGGCTTATTGATAAAGATTTTATGGATGTAGTAGATAACTGTAATAATAATGGTGTTTTGAAAGTTGAAGATTATTGGGTAGGAAAGGAATTTCTCGTTGATAAAATAATTTTCGAGTCATCACTAATCATCATAAATAAAATCAAAAAATTGGCTGAACAGAGCCCTTTACTAGCGATAAGAAACGAAATAGGTCTTCAAGAATCTTAACCACTTCCAGCTAAATCCTTAATTATGAATTATTTTATTTCTTAATAAGATTAATTGAAATAAATTGAAACTTTCGCAAGGAATATGGGGTTAAAATATAAAGTAGGTAAAAAAAAATGTTACATGGATATATTATCGATAATTATATCTTTTATGTTAATTCTTGTGACGATTATTTTTATATCTAAAAATTATAGATCTATAAAAAAAAATTATAACAATCTTTTATTTCAAATAAAAACATATAAACAAAGTGATGACTATAAGCTTAAACGCTTGTTTGTTTATTTAGTTGTAGTTGGGTTTTTTGTAATACGTTATGTATATGAAGTTTTTAATTTATATTTAGTTGATAATCCATTGTGTATAATGACAGAGAAAAACTATCTTTTTTCGTCTGTTATTCAGGTAAATGCTACATTAATCGGTCTTTTCTTGGTGGCATTAGGAGTCTCAAGAATGAAAGTAACTGTTTTTAGTTCTATAGACAAGAGCACTCAAATGGAAATGAGCATAGGGTGGTGGGTATCTTTTTTATTTTACATAAACACCTTTTTAATGCTATTAATAATTTTCCTTTCATTTTTTTCCTTTTTCACCGATGATATGATTTATGTAAAAAGATTAATATGTTCTGTAATGGCATTAGAAGCTTTTGCTTTGGTTAATTTTGCCTTATTAATAAAAGAATTTTATAATTTTTTCATAAGAAGCTCAGATAGCTAAAAATATTTAACTGCTAAATATCCTAAAATTATAAATGCGATTGCTAGACATATAGGATACAAAAAAAATTAATATTGCCAATAATTTTATACATAAATCTTTCATGCCCCCTAAAAAATTATTCGTTCAAAATAGTTTTAATTAAAAAAATAAAAGAAAAATTAAATCTTTCGGTATATAATTATATCGATTATTTAGACATTCTTCGTTTTTGTTTATCTTTATCTTCAATTGCTGTTTCTTGTTTAACAAATCTCTTTTTTGTAAATAAATAGGTTAATGTTGCTATAAAGATTGCTCCTGAAAGGTAAGAAACATATTCAATAAGATTATTATCTGGAAATATCAAAATTAATGATCCACCCATAATAGCAACTACAATTAATATTAATATCTCCCATTTGTTTCTAATCCAATTAGTTAAGGCGTATAAAATATTTTTTGGCTGTGAATATCCTATTAGTAATTGCTCTATATCGGAGATAAGTTTTGAATAATGCCCCTTTTCTAATTTATTTAATTTAATATCTTGTAAAGAGTTGAAATTTAAATTATTATACAAAATATACCCTACTTGATTTTGATAAATCATAGTTAACTCGTCTTGACAAATACATATGCCCGATTCCCTAATAACAGCTAAACCAACTAAGTTTCCTGATGTGACAAGAATTAGTTTAAGTGGTTTACCAATGTTAATTACTGCCCCGTTGATATTTGGCAAGGAGAAAATGACTTGACCTATACTAACTCCTGTATTATAGGTAATAGCCGTAGTAATTACTTGTTCGATACCATCAAAATAATCTTCAACTATAAAATAATAAAAGATTAAATCAGAAAAATTACATTTTTTTATAACTCCCCATTTTTTAATAGTATTGAATAAATTTTCTTCTGTTTGTGCGGTGGATTCTATGCCAAAAAATAAATCATGAAGTTCTGATTTTGAAAAGGAATCAACTAGTAATTCTTTTGCCTTATTTTGTTCAACAGTCATCTTTTTTTTTCTACCGGTCAATCTTATCAACCAATTTTTTAATTTCTTTATATTATTTAAAACTTTACCCATAAAATACACTCTCCTTTAATTGTTTGTTAAAATCCCCGAAATGAATAAGGGGTAGAAAATATTTACAAAAAGAGAAATCTCTCAAATTTGAATAAGCTTAAAAGAAATA
Source organism: Methanofastidiosum sp. (assembly GCA_013178285.1). Taxonomy (NCBI): domain Archaea; kingdom Methanobacteriati; phylum Methanobacteriota; class Candidatus Methanofastidiosia; order Candidatus Methanofastidiosales; family Candidatus Methanofastidiosaceae; genus Candidatus Methanofastidiosum; species Methanofastidiosum sp. The sequence goes on along the minus strand of JABLXD010000031.1, from coordinate 13,770 downwards.
ATTAATATAAACAATACATTATTGGATTCTACGAGTTATGATTTCATGAGCTTGGAACTTATACCCGAAACAAAGGAGATCCTAGAAAAGGTGGAGAGCCTTACAGAGAAAAGATTCAAATTTATACCAAACAACAAAATAACATCTCATGCAAAGTTGAAGATAGCCAGAAATGAAATGGAGAATCATATTGTATATTACAAAGAAGGCGCAAGCCAAAGCATCAATCACATTATAGCCCATGAATGTGGCCACATCATAAGAATATTCAAATCCGATCCTTCAGAAAGACTAATCCCTTTTATATCTTCCAAGAGTTCTGAGACTGCCATCAACGAGATAGCAAATGATATTGATTCCATATCTAAAGTCATGCCTAAATCAAAGGTTGAGAAGTTAATTGAAATGCTTTTCAAGGGCCTAGTAATGCAGCTTACAAATCAGCCAGTTGATCTAAAAATCGAAGAGTGGATTTATAACGAATATCCTAGATTAAGAGAATTTCAGAAATTATCATTTCAATCCCAGTTGAAAGAGGCCTTGGGGGGATTAAATAAGGATGTGAAAGCGATAACTCCTCTGAAAATCTATGAAGCCTCACATTCAATGAACTACGCTTATTTTAATGTCCTAGCCAAAAAGACAAAATTTGATTTAGACTCTGCCTACGATAATTTTGAATTTGAGGATAAAGGCAAATTACTTATTGAGATTATGGACAAATATAAAAACACCTTTGACGGAGATCTAAAAAGAATCAACGATTGGGCCAATATTTTGAATCTTTCTTCGTGGTACGAATGGAAAAGATTCGAGGATGTCCCATCAAACTATGGGGCCATAATTTAATATAATTTTATCTAAAAATTTATATATAATGTTTTATCAATTTAACAAAATATCTGAGGCTATCAAATGTCATCAAGAAAATATATCGTGTTTCTAATACCAATTGCTGTTTTAGTATTAAGTGCTTGTTTATCTACTTCTCCTAAACATGAAATGCAGACTAATGATGAATCATTGGTCGGGCATCCTGAAGCCGATCCTGCCGAGGTAGTTGCAAGAACGTATGCACTCTTGAAGGACAAGATCGATCTTAAGATAGACAAGGTCATCTATTCCAAGGAAAATGGGGTCTGCGTCATCTCTCTTGTAAGCGGAGACTTTTCGCCATTATCTTCAAATGAGGATAGCTACTACAAGGACTGCTGCACTATTGCTAGTGAAGTCTTCAAAATCAAGGAGATAGATGCAGTTATACTGCCTTATCTTGAAATTTCTAAAACAGGAGGGGTCGAGATTGAGGCATCATACGGAATTGAAAGAAAGTCCCCGATTAAAAATTACTGGGAAGAAATATTTAGGGTGAAGGATTACAAAAAAACTGTAGAATTCTTTTTTACAGACATGAAAACTAATGCTGGTGTAAATAATAAGATCATTAATAGGGAAGCATAAAAAAAGGATTATTTAATTCAATAATTGCGATAATCTCAATATTACCAAAATCTTTTAATACTTCTTCATTACTATGTTAAGATTAGTAAATATTTTTATATTTAATAACGTGATTCCCATGAACAAAATATCGAATACTGACGATTGTAACGTATATAAAAATATTGTTGAATATTCTTTTCATGGTGTGATGCTAATTGGCAATGACTCTGCTTTTGTTGACGTAAATCATGAGGCTTGCAACATTCTTGGTTATTCAAAAGATGAATTATTGAACATGAAGATTGAAGATATCGCTCCACCTTCCAATCTTATAACTGGAAGGAAACTATGGCAAGGCCTCTTGAATAAAGGAAAACAAAAAGGAGAATATCAAATCTTAAGAAAAGATGGAAAGAAAATTGTTGTTGGATACGTGGCCATTGCCAACATCTCACCTGATTTGCATCTCTTTGTTATTAATGATATAACGAAAAGTAAAAAAGCTGAAAAGGATTTAAGAGTTAGCGAAGAAAGATACCATGCCATTGTCCAAGACCAGACTGAATTGATATGCAGGTTCACTCCCAATGGCACTATGACTTTTGTTAATGATGCGCTATGCAAATATTATTTAAAAAAACGTGAAGATATAATTGGTGTTAACTATCTGCGATACATTTCCGACCACATTCTAAAAGATATAGAGCATGAATTAACACTTTTTTCAAAAGAAAGGCCTATAATTTCATATGATAATTGCATAACACTATCTTCGGGAGAAGAAAGGCGGCAACAATGGGTACTAAGGGCATTGTTTGACGAATCAGATAATATTATAGAATTTCAGGCAGTCGGAAGGGATAACACAAAACAGAAACAAACTGAAGAGAAATTAATGGAAGCTCTGACTATTATTAACAAGAGCCGCTCCGTAGCTTTTACATGGAAGAATGCAGAAGACTGGCCAGTTGAATTTGTTTCAGAAAATGTTGAAACGCTTTTTGGACATAGTGCTGAAGATTTTACTTCTGGAAAAGTTTCCTATGCAAGTTGCATCCATCCAGATGATCTTTCGAGAGTTTCTCAAGAAGTTGAAGAATTCAGTAAGGAAAAAGATAGAACTGAATTTATTCACGAGCCCTATCGTATAATAACAAAATTGGGGCAAATAAAATTTGTAAGTGATTGGTCATTTATTGTCAGAACTTCAGATGGAAGCATAACTCACTACAAAGGCATAGTTGAAGACATAACTGAAAGAAAGGAAGCTGAAGATCGTTTAAGATCCACAAACAAACAGCTTGAAGACATAATAGAATTCTTACCTGATGCAACTTTTATTATTGACAAGGATAAGAGAATCAGAGCTTGGAATCGTGCAATGGAACAAATGACTGGAATTCCAAAAGAAGAGATTATAGGAAAGGACCGTTCCTACGGAGCAGTTCCATTTTATGGTAAGCAGAGGCCCTATTTGATAGACCTCATTTTTGAATCTGAATCTCAGATTTCCCCTAAATATGATTTTGTCAAGCGAAAAGGAAACGCATTATACGTTGAAGTATTTACTCCAGCACTTTACAATGGCAAAGGGGCTTATGTGTGGGCAATAGCCTCGCCACTTTTTGATGCCTATGGCGATGTGATTGGGGCCATAGAATCAATTCGTGATATCAATGAATTCAAAATGGCTGAAAAGGCGTTAAGAGAAAGCGAAGAGAAATACCGCACTTTATTTGAAGATTCAAAGAATCCTATATGGACAACAAGTCGTGAAGGCCTTATACTTGATGCCAATCAAGCTACAGCCGATCTATTGAGATATCCAAAAGAAGAGCTGATTGGACTTGATGTAAATTATCTTTACGTAGATCCCAGCCACAGGAAAATATTCCAAGATGAGATTGAGGAGAAAGGATTTGTCAAAAATTTCCAGTCGCAATGGAAGACAAAGTATGGTCGACAATTAGACCTTTTATTTGATTTCACTCTTTGGAAAGGTAAGGATGGGAAGATTATAGGGTATAGGGGAATAGCAGAAGACGTCACGCTCATTAATATATCCCAAAAGCAATTAAGCGAAAATCTAGAGTACTTTGCCCATCTTGTGGATCACATAAGAAATCCATTAACAATAATTTGTGGATTTGCACAAGTCGAGATTGAAAATGAGAAGACTAAAAAACGGTTTTTAAAACAGATAGCTAGGATTGAAGAGATTATTAAACAACTTGATCAAGGATGGATGGATACCGAAGACACAAGGAGATTTTTGAAGAGATATATGTAATTCTTTCATCAAATCGGGCATACTTTTACGCACATGCCACAGCGCAACCCGCCAAGCTCGCCAAACATATATTCCCTGCATTTCCTTCGGTCGATTTTCCCATCAATAGAAAAAGCAGAAACTGGGCATGTCTCAACGCACTTGTAACAGTTTTTGCATTTTTCAGAGATTAAACTTTTAGATTGGCAGTCTGCACCAATTTCAGCATCAGTTAAAATTGCGGCCATCCTTACTCTTGAGCCGAATTTGTCAGTTATTATAAGATGATTTTTTCCGTATGATCCTATTCCCGATAGATAACATGCGTACTTCATTGAAAAATTTGCCTTGAGCGTTTCTTTGTTTGCATACCAATACCCAAATTCACTTCCTTCAGAAGGGGCAAGAGTTGCACTATATCCCCTTTCCTCGATTAGTTTTGCCAGTCTAAAACCGGCAATTCTCAAAGTGGCAGTCGCAGCGAGAAGTGTATTTGTGTACTCCGCTCGGCCTTTTGGCAAAGAGTCATATGCACCTTTTGGGATTGACACACCAAATACAATTACGCTACTGCAGTTTTTCATTATGTCCTGGGGCTTATTCCCAACATAATCTTGATTTAAATACCCCTTAGCATCTGCTACGCTGATGAAGTCTAAATCCAATTTGTTGGCATTAGAGATTATCTCTGCCTTGAGATTGACATTTTTCATGCACTTCCTCCATTAAATAAAAATAAAAAAATAAATTTATAATCCTGCCCTCTGGACTATAGTGTTTGCCACCATATCTGCGTTAAGAAATGGAAAGTCGCTGGCTTTTAATAGTTTTCCCGCTTCTCCTGCGGTCATCTCAATGTTTCCGGATTTGCATTTGGTGTCAGCACCGTTGGGAAAAGCTGCAATGAGTTTTTCTGGAGTATCTATTGGAAACTTAGCATTTTTCAGGGCAGATAAAATTTGCAGTCTGATTTCATTTTTTGCATCCATATATCCACCTCCAACAATAAGAATTACTTTAGTCATATTTATATATTTTTTTGTCATAAAAATATACTAAATATACTTCAGTGACGGGCAAATATAAAAATAACTCAAACCCCAATGGTATTGGTGATATTATGGACATGCCACAAGAAGTTATGGATTTGATCCAGGAAGAGCATTTGGTATTTGCCGGAACATCAGGGCGGGATGGAGTTCCAAACGTTTCGCCTAAAGGAAGTATTACTGTATTAGAAAAGGACAAACTTGTTTTTGCAGAAATTGCTTCACCCCATACTGCAAAAAACTTGAAAGAGAATCCAAACATATCCCTTTACGTTTTAAATAAGGACAGAAGCAAAGGATTCCAGATAAAGGGCAAAGCCACGCTCATGGACTCAGGCCCAATTTATGAAAACGTTTCTAAAGCATTGAAAGAAAAAATGCCTCAACTGCCTAAAGCAAACTATGCAGTTTTGATAGATGTAAAGGAAATATTTCCCTACAAGAGATAATTTATTTTTATTTTTCTTCTTTTGAAAGATTCATAGAGAGATGTAGTTCGAGAACAGCCAATAAAATTGCGTGTCCTTTTTCTGTAATTAAATAGTCTCCCCTTTCATGGGACTGAAGTATTATTTCGTTTTCGGTAAGTTTTTGAAGATGGAAAAGCAGATTTCCCCCTGTTAGGCCTGTTATTTTTGAAAGCTCAGAAAAGCTTTTTGTGCCTTTGGCTAGAGACTTTACTATCTGCAATCGGTGTATGTTTGCCACAGGTTCAAGAAAGTCTGATACAATGGCATCGACAGAGACCTCATTGAGCTTTGACATGCTCTCGGTCTTTGATTTATATATTTTCATAGATCTTGCTATTCTAACCTGCTTGCCAAAAAGCTCTGAAACTTCGCCAAAACATATTTCACATTTATCATAGGGCGCAGTTTTTTTCATGTCATCTAATTTATCTTTGTTCTTAGAGGCATTTTCCTCGTTGAATTTCCCAGAGTCTATCAGTTCTTGATTGTCAAGCAATATTTTTCGAAATGCTTTCTTGCAGGCTGGATTTTTGTTGCAGTCACTTACAATATTGTTATCTAGAGATTGGTCAAGATCGTCTAAAATCAAGCTCGAAATGACTCCCCTAAAGTTATCTCTGACATTAGCATTATTTTGATCCAACGGAGGCCTAGACAGATTTCGAAGTTCATTTCTAATCAAAGAAAGTTCAGATTTGATTTCCTTAAGCTCTTCTTCAATCTTAATGTCTTTATCCATGAGCATAATATTTGTGGGGAAATAAAAAAGTTTCCATTATAACTATTAAAGTTATTATTATATATTCAGTATATTTTAATGCCCATAAAGTATATAAATATATATTTGAACGCAATATTGGTGATTCGATGGAAGATGGCATTGAAAAAATAAAAAACATGGCCATTGAAAAGGGCGCTAACTCAGTTAAAATAATACCTATATCCGACATTTCTGTAAACGATTGGGTCAGGCAGAAGTGCGAATTTGGATGCCGACAATACGGGAAAAGGTTTGCGTGCCCCCCTTACGTGCAACCACCAGACGAAACAAGAAAAAGGTTAAATGAGTACAGCAAAGCAATGTTAATTGAATTTACAGACCTTAGGGAAAGGGGCGAGTGGAGACAAATTCAAAGAAACATGGCAGGCCTCGAAAGAGAGGCTTTCTTGAGCGGACTCTACAGGGCATTTGCATACTACGCAGGAACATGCAGGCTTTGCGATGTTTGTCCTGCGGAAAGCTTGGAGAATCCAAGTTTATTTGACAAAAAGAAGTGCGTTAATCGAAGAATTGCAAGGCCCTCAATGGAAGGTGCGGGGATTGATGTTTTCAAGACTGCAAGAAACGCAGGCTACCAACTAGATGTAGTAAAAGAGGAAAATACGTGTTTTAAGAGTTTTTGCTTGCTGCTACTGGAATAATAATAAAATTAAAATAATTTTTCTACCCTTTCGTCCATCTCTAGCTCTCTTCCGGAAAAGTAGCCCCACTCCTCCGTTGGCCCTAAAACTAGGCCGTAGTAGATTATGTCGTTCTCAGGCTTTCCGTTTATCACTGAGCCGCCTGTCTCGTCCTCTACTCTCCTTATTTCAGAAACTTCAGTTGCAAACCAGTGCCAGCCTGTTTGGCTCTTCCAAGCTGCTATTATCTCATTTCCTTCAACAAATTTCTTTCCATTCATTTCAACTATTGCTGCCGTTTTGCATCACCTGATTTTATTGGGAACTATGTGGACTTATACGTTGTCATTAAGGAAAGAGAAAAGAAATAATTTTCCTACTTTTTTCACATTCTTATATATGTGGAAAATGGTTTGAAATAAATGATCAAATCAAGATATATTTTCAACTTTTTCATAAAGTTCGGGTAATCTATCCTCTCTCATTCTAAATTTAGTTCCATGATTGTGGCCAGTTCTTGCATCAAAATCAATCAGTATTACCCCGTTTTCAATAGCTTTAACGAATTTATCAAAATCAAATTTTTCTAATTTCAATATATCTCTGTAATAATAAAACTCTTTGCCTTCTTCTTTTTTCACTTCGGCTTTGACATAAAAACAATTTAGAAGTTTTGTACCGGCCGTATGATGTAAATCTTCAAATCCCCAATAAGGTTGGGGATTTAGTTCTACAAGTCCTACTTTTTTCTCAACATTTTTCATCCATTGTCCATGTCTATCTGATACTTTAGCCGAATCAAAAGAGATAACGATCTTCTTTGAATTTCTATCAACCACGACCCCAAATCCCCTATCCGTTCTTGAAAGTCCATTTATGGTCTGTCTGAAACTCATTTCTTCAGGAGAATATTTGATACCTGCCTCTTTATGGGGCCACCCATATAAGGGAAGAAGAATTGCAGGGACAATTTTTAATGCCCTTGGTGAGGGTTCTGTATGAAAAAGAGTGGTTAGCGAAGAAGAACCTTTTCTCTGGCATTTTAATTCCCATTCTGAAGCATTGGGTAACGGCAAATTATTTTCTTCGATTCCAAGTAAATCTTCTAGAGTATTACCAACACCACCGGCATTTCCAGGTCTTAAATTCTGTATCCATCCCATATCTCTTACTTCTATTAATTTGGAAATTAGTTCTTCTTTTGTATAAATTTTCATGCAACCACCTATATATCCTTTTTAGGAGAGGGTTTCCAGAAATCAAGCAAATATTCAAAGGTAACTCCCATTGTGATATAATTACTCGGCCATCCAAATATTCCTACTTTATTTACTATATTTGTCCTGTCCCAGATGATAATGTTCCTAAGTTCATAATTTCGTTCTCTTAATTCATTTATCAAAGAAACATGAATTGTAATTCTTGAGTTTTCCCACCACATATCTGGCACGTTAATAACACAATGCCCTCTTGGTTTTATTAGGGGCAATATATTCTCAAAAATATCCCCCATTTGAGAGGTATACTCATCAATATCTAGAATGCCCAAATCACGGGAGTCCTGGGAATATTGCTCGACCTTTCCCAGCTGCTCAGTATTTCTATCTCTTCGAGATTTATTTTTACGTGGTCTGTTTAATAAGTTAGCATAAGGTGGTGAAGTAAATATCAAGGAGATTGTTTCTTCATCAAAATATTTTTCGATGTTTCGGGCATCGTCCTGAATTGCTATTTGAGACGTATTGCTAAATAATTTCTCATCGGCCAATCGTTTTCCACATAATTTAATATATTCTTCATGGAGATCGAATCCTACAGCATTACGATTTAAGGATTTTGCAGCGACCAGAGTTGTCCCACTTCCAACAAATGGATCAACTACAAGTTCACCCTCGTGCGTAAACAGTTGGATTACTTTTCTAGCTAGAGAAATTGGGAAAGTTGCAGGATGGATATTTTTGTCTCTTATGTCTTCTTTTTCATATGAAAATTGCCAGACGCCTATTTGACTTTTAAGCCATTCTTTAGCGGTTAAGCAATTTAATTTATTGGAAGTGCATTCACATAGTTTAGTATAACCTATGTTCAATTTAGTTCCATATTCCAGATTTTTTTCCAACATTATCTTGGGCAACATTACAAGTTTATGTCATTACTCAAATTATATAAGTTTAAGTATTGCCTCATTATAATTTCTATAAATATTTCCGTATATTAATTGAGGGTATGATTATAAATGAAATATTAAACAATCTACAATAAATTCTAGATGTATTTCCTCTTATAATACCTGACATTCTCCCTAGTCCAGTCTGGCCCTAATTTTAAGGCCACATATCTCTCGCTATGCCCTTTTTCTAGATATTCAATACATTTCCTAATCTGCTGGGCGGTATACTTTGAGTTCTTTCCGGCCTTAATCTCACCAGATGTCGACAAGCGCAACCCCTAATTTTTGTGCCGAAAGATAGGGCCCAAAGCAGCATAGGCTAAGCGCATCTGCAAAGTCAGGCGACTTCTTGTCCTTTTCCCTCTTCACGATGATCTTTCCCTTGGAATCAAAATCGTATTTAATTGTGGAGAGCTCTGAAACAAGTTTCTTAAAGTTCTGGCCTTTCTGAATTTTAATCTCGCTCTTCTCAAACAATGATCTAAGATTCCAGTAGGCTTGAGATTTTAAATTGGCAAACTTTGCTTCTTCTGAAAGCATTAACGGGGACTCCCCTCCCCTAAATCCTATCACGGGATAGCCCTCCTCTTTTAGATTTGAATAGACGCCTGCCCCAACACCATTAGAGTCTATTACAAGCTTCTCAGGCGGATCATTGTCCAGCTTGTTTTTTGCCCAGTTTGCTAAGGGCGATATCTCAAGCTTTGCCATGAACTCTATATCGTAAATATTGAATAAGTCGCTTTCAAGTGAGGCCTTAATGTAGACGCTGTAGTCATCCCCCATCTCGGCAACATCAAATCCAGCATATGCTGCACCTTTGTCTTTTCCTTCTGGATCGACTAGCGCCCTCTCTATCCAGGAGAGTGGTATCAAAGTGTTCTTGTCAGCAGGCGGGAAGTTTCCCAGCACATGTATCTGGAAGAACGGGCTGTCGCTGCCATAATCTTCAGCCATCTGGGATATCCACTGTTTTGACACCCTTGGGCTAAGCCTACCGTCAAGATGGAACGTCCTCCAGTTTGAGCTTTTAGAATGGAAGATGTCATAGAAGAATCCCTCTGGTCTTGTGGGATTTCCTATCAAGAGGATCTTGGAGGAGTTCACGCCCTCCTGGGTCTGCGTTCCCTCAATGGCCTCAAATATCTCATCTGGCACCCCTGATGCCTCGTCCACTATGAACATTAGATATGGCGCATGAAATCCTAGCATGTTCTCCTTCTTGTCGCTGGCCCTTCCTATCATGGCCCAGTCATCTCCATAGCTTCCATCTGACCTTATCATTAAGACCTCAGCATCCCTTGGCGGGAGGTATAGAAATGGCCTTAAAATCGGGGCTTTGGAAATATTGGCCCTGATCTCCTTCCAGAGTATCCGCTGCACCTGCTGCCAAGTAGGAGCAGTCGTGACAACTATTGATTTAGGCCTTGTCACAAAAAACCATAGCCCAAGCTTTGCAGCTGTCCATGTCTTCCCGGGGCCGTTCCCGCTTCTAACGGCTATCCTGTCATGCTCTGTCACAGCCTCAAAAATAGGCCTCTGAAGATCATCCGGCTCCTCGCCAAAGCAGTCAACTGAAAATCTCACAGGATCATCTATCCAGGATGTGAGAAGTGATTTCATATCCATTTTAAGAATCAGACCTCTCTTTCTCTAAGCTGGCCCTAATTTTAAGGCCAGAGTTTGATATTCTAGCAGCTGCTATCTCCGCATATTCCTTCTCAAGCTCTATGCCGATCCATCTTCTCTCCAAGAGCTCGCATGCCATGGCTGTGGTGCCGCTTCCAAGGAACGGGTCCAAAACTATATCTTTTGGCCTAGACCCCAGAACAGTCAGATAGGTCATGAGCTTTACAGGCTTCACAGTTGGGTGGTAGTTGTGGCGCTCTTTTCTGTTCCTCTTTTGGGGAATATCAACTGAGTCTTCATCATCACACCACCTCTTTGACCCTATGGATTCACACCCCGATTCTTTTTCATTTTTTGATGGCTTCTTCACAAAGAGGAATGGGAATCTGTCCGCCATGTCTTTGGGAAGTGACCCCACCCTCTTCTCAAACCACATGTCAAGGTCGAACAGGTAGGAATCCCCGCCGAATACTTTATCGCAAGTGAGCAGATTTGATGGGAACCTTGAAAATCCGTCTTCAGTTGGGATTGAGCAGTCTTTTAGCCATGTTACCCCTTTTCCATTTTTTAAGGCCTGGTCGGTATGGCTCTTTTCCGATAGCGGCTTCATGGCAACTATTACCACTTCAACGGCGGGCTTTGGCTGAAATCCTGCATAACCCCCTGATAATCTTTTTGCATCATCTGACGCAGGAAGCGTGAAATCAATCTCCCGCCTGCCAGAGGCATAGTGCTTCCCCCAGCAAAGTGCAGATCTCTGCCTTCCCGGCATTTCAACTGGCTCTCTTTTAAGGCCAAGCCTCCTGTCGATCACTTTGGAGATGTCAAGCGCTTTGGGGAATCCAGAGTGGTATGCCCAAAAAATAGGAGTGAATCCGATCTCAAATCCCGCCTCCCCTAAATTTAGGGCCATTCTTAGAAGGCAGTCGAGCCTTGGGGCGCTCATGATAAATGCAAATGATCCAGGTTTCAGAATCCTATTGCACTCCTTCCAGATGTCAACTTTCGGGACTGCCCTGTCCCAGTCCTTTCCCAGAAAGGAATAGCCGTAAGGGGGGTCAGTCAGGAGAAGATCAATCGATTCAGAAGGGAGCTCTTTCATTACGTCAAGGCAGTCGCCATGATAGATCCTCCCAAGATCATTTTCAAAAAAGGGCTTCAATTTGGATTTTCCCTCTCCCTGTGGATCTCCTCAATAATTGCTGAGAGATTGATCGTTACTTCTTTTTCCTTCTCTCTTGACTTGGGCGTCAGCCTGTACTCGGAAAGCCACTTCCTTATCGATTCACTCACCTGATTTATGTCAACGTCTTCGCCGGATAATAGCCTTGGGAGCAGTATGCACTTCTGGCACACCAGGGCAAGCGATATCTGGTCAGCCGCAATCTCGTCAATCTCAAAGCTCTCTATGATGTGCCTGTAAAGCTTTGAATACAGCTTTCTTTCCTTCTCCCCTAAGGACTCCTTGGATATCTTCAATAATCCCGTCATCTTCTAGCCGTGGTAGTCGGTCCCTTCATGCTTAGGTATCTCAAAGGTATCGTATAAAACGCCCCCAAGGATCCCCGTCATGAAACCCTTGTCATAGTCAAAGACAAGCTGGATCTTCCTGTCTAGCCTTGTTAGAATCAATCTGCCCTCGGTGTCAACAGCGACATTGAAGTTGTCCCGGTCTATTGAGGTGAGTATGCCGTCAGACAACGGAACTACAACAAGATTGAATCCGCCGGTGCACTTTTTTGGGCCAAGCGGGAGGTGCTGCCTGACAGAGTAGACAAATCCTTCTTCATTCTGGCTGTGCAAAACATCAAGCACGAGCCCGTTCTTGGCCCTATTTCTTAAGCCCGTATCCCTTCCTCCCAAGATTTGAAAAGCAGACGGGGCAGGTGAAGTTGTGCTCCGCCGGGTGCTTTATCGTGTTGCCGCATATCCTGCAGTAAAGCGGCCCCATGTCACAGTCCGGGCATTTGAGCTCCAATCCGCATTTAGCGCACCTATGAATCTTTTCTTTCCGCTCGATAGCTACCGCATCCTTTGCTGCAAAGCCTAACGTAATGGAAGTGGACCTTTCTCCCCTCAAAATAAACGCTTGTTGAAGGCTCGCCGTTTGTCAGCGTGCACTTGATAGTCGGGAGGATCTCGCCTCTTGACCTGCATATGGGGCACAAATGCTCATGTATCAGGAAAGCTCCGCAGTGGGGGCATCTCTTCTTATCCTTTGGATAGCCGGTCGACCTGCAGCTGGGGCATTTCATCAGGCATCAGACCTTGTTACACCCGCTCCCGCAGCTTGGATGTACCGTCTTTTGGGCCTTGCATGTGGGCCTATGGTATATGCTCCTGACGGGGCCTTTTTGCAGGGCGTCATAGTCCTCCCTTCTCCCGCCCAGGAAGCCAGTGTCCAAGTAGATGTAGTTTGCAACGTTCAGCAAATGCTTTGTAAGCCCGTCCTCGCCTAGCTCCCCCAATGCCTGCCAGAGGTACTCCTGGTCCACTAAAAGGCTGTAGTCGGTGTATTTGCGGAGATTGATCCTCGCCCATTCCGGCAGCTTGAAAAGGATTTCCCTGTTGTCGTCAAAGAACTGGGATAACAAGTTCTTTCTCTTGATCAGCTCTTCTCTTGCCTTGTTTGCTCTGTCCATCGTGTCTTTGGATCGTGATGCAACGACATACATCGCCTGCCTGTATTTCGCCCAATCACGCTCGTCTGCCTCAAGCGCATCCCTGCTGCCATATTTCTTCAGGAGCTTCTCCATCAACGCCCTCGCATCTTCTAGATCTTTGTCAGTTGTACCGGGGATGTAGTTTGACTCGAACTCCTGGCCTACCGTATCGTTGGCTTTCGCCCATTCGATATCTACGGGCATGGGATTTCCTCCAAAACGTTTGGCGTGCCAGTGTCAGGGTCAGCCCACTTTTTCATCCTCCCGATCTCAATCCAGTCACCTTCTGTTATGAAGACTGAACTCCCTTCAGAATCTGTGATGGTGCAGCTTTCTACCTCTTCGCCGTTGTGGATTGAAGTCGTGCTAAAGAAAGTCCTCAAGCTTCCCCCTTCTTTGCGGCGAAGCTCCATTGAAATAGGGCCCTGCCCTTTTCCCAGATGGCCCGGAACTCCTTCTCGGTCACGGCGTCGTCATAGAGCGCCTCATCGACCGTTTTAAAAAACTCGGCGAGCTCGTGGATCTTAGTCTTCACAAGCTCCCACCCTGCAAAGGCCCCTATACCAAGAGATACGAGGTATGGGAGGATCTTCGCAAGGACCTCAAAAACCTGTATTTCGGACATCTAAAGTCCTCGATGTCCAATATTATACATTGGTGTTTAAAAAGATTGTCC
>JABLXD010000030.1 GCA_013178285.1 Methanofastidiosum sp. | reverse complement strand
TTTAGTTTTGACTTTTGCATATATAAATATTTGGAAAAAATATTTGGCGATAAAAATGGATAAAGGAAAACTATATATTGATTAATAGAGAAAAATAACTATGAAAGCATACTTATATGTATTAAACACTTTATCAGATTGGGAAATCGGATTTATCACGGCCGAATTAAACAGTGGTAGATATTTAGATAAAACTAAAACAGTTTCTTTAATTAAAATAGGGAATACGACAGATCCGATAAAAACAATGGGCGGACTTAGCATAGTGCCTGAAGAATGTGTTGATAATATCAAATTTAGTGAGGGCGATATACTCATTTTGCCTGGTGCAAATACCTGGATGGATAAGGACAATCAAAGAATAATAGATATTGTTTCTGATATCATAAATAAGAAAGTGATAGTTGCGGCAATTTGCGGTGGAACTATCGCTCTGGCAAAAAATGGATTATTGAACGATAGAAAACACACTAGCAATGATCTGGGATATCTAAAAATAACTTGTCCCGAATACACAGGAGAGAGTTATTATTTGAATCAGCCAGCAGTTACAGATAATAACCTGATAACAGCTTCGGGTATTGCTCCCTTGGAATTTTCATATGAAATATTCAAAAAGACAAAAGTAATGAAAACAGAAACTCTAGAGGCCTGGTATCAATTATACAAAACAAAAGAAGCAAAGTATTTTTATAATTTAATGGAGTCATTAAATCAATAGTAACAGGACAACAAAAGAGTAATCAAATGGATAAAGAAACTCTCTTTGGCTATAAGTTCACAACTGATTTATTGGAAAAGGCCCTGGCAGATAGGTCATTTCGAACACTAGGGGATTCTGTATTAAGCACGGTAATTATTGAACATCTAATCAATGAAGGTCTAAGCGATCCAGGCGATATTACAAATAAAAAGAAGATCATGGAGAGTAGGCAAGTTCTAGATATTATTTCAAAAAAATGCCATATCGACTCTGGTGAAAAACTAGAAGGAGTAATTGGCGCAATCTACCTAGAAGAAGGATTTGAAACAGTCAAAAGGATTATAGAAAAAGAGATTATCCCACTCTATGGCTCCATAAATATCGAGGATTATGATGACTACGTCACCAAGGTAAAAGAGATTTTTGACAAATTGAAAATTAAGCGCCCCACATACACTACAGTTAGAGCTGAATCAGATAATAGGCCTACATTTTATTCTACACTAAAGATAAACGGAGAAAAGATAACAGGGGAGCTGTGCAATAGTAAAGACGATGCAGAAAACAGCGTAGCTAGAAAAGCCCTGCCTATACTAGAAAAAATGTATGGGAATAAACTTTAATTCGTATAAAAATATTCTAATAATTCTTTGAGTATTATACCTAGATAGTATTAAATAGCTAAAATTGATAAGCTGTGCAAAATGCTTGGGGAAGTAATATGAAACAAAATAAGATGAAAGCAGTAATATGCAATAAATATGGGCCACCTGAGGTACTCCAACTAAAAGAAGTAAATAAACCTATTCCAAAAGAAAATGAAATGCTTATACAAATCAAGGCATCGGCCGTTACGGCAAGCGATATTTTCATTAGGAGCTCTAATATTCCTATAAGATTTAAAATTCCAATGAGATTAATGATGGGAATATTTAAACCCAGAAAGCCAATTATTGGCCTAGTTTTTTCTGGCATAGTAAAATCGGCAGGAAAAGAAATTAAAAGATTTTCTCCAGGGGATGAAGTTTATGGAATGGCCGGATTTAATTTAGGTGCTTATGCTGAGTATACATGTATTAAAGAAACGGATTCTACTACTGGATGCGTATCTATTAAACCAAAAAATATTTCTTTTGAAGAAGCAACTTCAGCAGCTTATGGAGGTTCCTTGGCCATTCAATTCATGGATATGGGCGATATTATAGCAAAACAAAGTATTCTGATATATGGGGCATCTGGTACTTCCGGCACTATTGCAGTCCAATACGGGAAATATTTAGGTGCAAAAGTTACAGCAGTGTGCAGTGGTAAACATTTAGACTTAGTTAAGTCACTTGGGGCCGATAAGGTAATTGATTATACAACTACAGATACTTTGGATGAAAATACTAAATTTGACTTCATTTTAGATTCTGTTGGGAAAATAAAAACTTCAAAACTCAAAGATAATTGTAAAAAGGCCTTATTAAAAGATGGGAAATATGTATCAATTGATAATGGCGCTCTGAAATTAAGTTCAAAGAGATTAGATTTATTGACCAGCTTAATTGAAAATGGAAAGATAAAACCTATAGTTGATAAAATATACCCTCTCGAAGAAATAGTTGAAGCGCATAGGTATGTTGAAACGGGGCATAAAAAGGGAGGAGTAGCTATAACTATAAGTCATTAAAATAAAAGCCATAAGGGATATCCTTAAAAAAAGCAAAAAATGGCAATTCTCAAACATATGCCCATAAGGATATGTTAGGAAAGGAATGAAAGTGAAAAAATAAATAATTTAATCTTGTTGCCCGAGCCCCAGTATCTTCATGAACTGTTGCATTGGAAATGACTTTTTTGATCCGCATGAAACATCAAGGTATGCAAGATAGATGTCGGCGTTGATATTTCTCCAATCTTCCCAGACTACGCGGTCACAGTATATTGAAGGTGCCATCTGGTCATTAGCAGCTGTGCATATAGGAAACTCTTGTCCTGTCCTTAGATTGTAACCGTAGAGGTCCCAACCACTGTTTCCACTCTCATACCAGACGACGATGTCGCCGTATATGGCCAGACCATATTGGCCCGATGTGTCCGTTCTTATCTGGAACCCTTCCCCTGTCTTTAAATTGTAGCCGTAGATGTCAGATGTTCCGTTTCTATAATCCTGCCAGACAACTATGTCGCCGTATATTGCAGGATTTGCCTGAGTACCTGCATGGGTACATATGGAAAGATTTTCCCCTGTCTTTAAATTGTAGCCGTAGATGTCAGATGTTCCCATTCTATAATCCGTCCAGACGACGATGTCGCCGTATATGGCCGGATACATCTGATAACCTGCATATGTACAGATGGAAAGATTTTCCCCTGTCTTTAAATTGTAGCCGTAGATGTCCCAGTTGTTGTTTCTATAATCCGTCCAGACCACTATGTCGCCGTATATTGCAGGATTCATCTGATTACCTGCATATGTACATATAGGCGGCAATTCTTGCCCAGTCCTTAAATTGTAACCGTAGATGTCAGATTCTCCCATTCTATAATCCGTCCAGACGACGATGTCGCCGTATATTGCCGGATACTCTTGGCTTGATGTGTCTGTTGTTATCTGGAAATCTTGCTTGGTCTTTAAGTTGTAGCTGTAGATGTCCCAGTTGTTGTTTCTATAATCCGTCCAGACGACGATGTCGCCGTATATTGCAGGAGTATATTGGCCTGATGAGTCTGTAGTTAATCTTTCTTCAGAAAGAACTTGTGTCCCCATTACAGCGGATATAGTGGAAAGCAAGAAAATAGACATCATAAATATTACGAGTATTTTTTTCATAATAAACACCGATATAGATGCAAAAAGTAGAAGATTTATTTATATAAAGATTTCTATGTTATATATTATTAAGTTAAATTTTATAATTATACTTAAGGTTTGAAAAGAATAAAAAAATAGAATTAGTCTTCCTGATTTTCTTTCAGAATCTTCAGTATCTGTGTTATGGGAATCTGCTTTTGTGGCGGGTATTGTGGAGAACCGGGATATCGAAATAAGACTACAGTTCCATCACCAGGATCACCAACGGCCATGTATGTAAGGCCATCTGTCTGATCCTTTCCTTCGATTCCAATAAAGGCCGCATCTCCAGAAGTAGTCTTGTATACGAAAACTATGTTATTCAATCCTTCATAAAGCTGTACCTGGAAGGTATGTCTTTCATATGTCTCACCACACCCACAACAATCGGGCACTTGGTAATACTCCACAACAAAAACTCTTCTTCCCCCCCTCATTACGGTTGCATAGTATACAAAGCTGTCATTACAGCAAGGATATAAATCCCGCCCGTAAACGGATATGGGATCTATGTAAGGGTCATTATGGGGAAAAGTAGTAGTTTGAAACCAAATCCCAGGGACGTTAAAATTTATCCATCCATTTGACATGATGTTGACCTTGTTGTAATTGGTGCCGTAATAATTGAAGTTGAATCCAAGAGGCACATCAATTTTATAACAATCGTCACAATTACCGATTAAGCAATACGAATATGTCGCAGGAGCTCCAATACCTTTTATTTCAATCCAAGGGTAGTATGATTGAAGTAGCGGATCGTCATTTGAATCAATAAATGTGTATCCAAAGTTGTCTGGTCCGCCAGTTGCGGCTAAGATTGAAGCAATGCCAAAAAAACTTAAAATAAATAACAGGCTTATCAATACGGATAAATATTTTTTCATAATTAATCACCAGTATTATACATTGACAATAATTACTAATAATATATAAATTTATCGGATTTTGCCGATAGGGCGATAGAAAAGGGGCGATGTTAGTATATTCATTAAATAGACTGCTCTTTCTTTAAGGCGGCATTTATTCTCTTAAGGCCTCAAGCCTTATAAGCCGCCTTAATATCCACTCCATATAACTATATTCAATAAATGGGGAAATTAGTTATGGATGGAAAAACTAGAAGCGATATAAGAGCGGGGATGCAAGTTTCAATTGTATTGAAACAAGATCAGCGTTCTGGAAAACTAACTAAAGGCATTGTAAAAGACATACTTACAAATTCTAGTAACCACCCCCATGGGATAAAAGTTAGACTGACAAGTGGCGAAGTAGGACGAGTAAAAGAAATATGCCAAAAATAAATCTTATCAAAGTGAAATATAAAAAGTTTGAAAAGAAAATTAAAAATTAATCTTTTTGTCCGAATCCAAGTATCTTCATGAACTTATCCATTGGAGTTGACTTGGGAAGTATTTTTACTGTAACAGCTCCCCCACAATTTGCATTTGTGAATGTAACTATTCCCGGGCTTATTGCTCTGAATGTTGCAGTACTCCATCCACCTTCTGTGTATCCACTGACAAATTGTATTGTCTGGTCAACTGAACCTGGCGTCGCACTTTCATTGTACGTACATAGATTATTTTTTGAAAATGTGAACGTCTCTCCAACTGTGATCAAAGTTTTGTCTATGTGGTAGTTTGTTGCACTACATGAGCAAGTTGGGCCACAGCCTTCAGTACAAGTGGCAGCTAGAGATGCAATTCCACAAACACTTACTACAAACAGCAAGGATATAACAATTGCATATAGTTTTTTCATAATAATCACCTAGTTAGAATACATTTTTCTTAAAAACTATATAAGATTGTCTATTGTTGAATAACAGTTGAAGGTTTTAGTTTCCAATAATATAGTTTATTGAGTTAAATCATATAAGAAGCACTTATTGAAATGATAAAAATTAAATATATTTTACATTACAGCAGAGCGTCTTTCTCCTTCAGCTTCCCAGACATTAAAAGCTGCTTCCCATTCTGCAATCATTCCATCACGCATTACCCAGACTTCAACTCCATGGCCTTCCATTTTCTTTCCAGTAATACTGTCCTCCCATGTTCCTACCCATATATTGGCAAGTCGATTGCCTTGAAGTGCAAGATTAGTTTTTTTAAGCCTGTAATTTTTTTGCCTTGACATACGTGCTTCAAATAATCGGCGTAGTGCTTCCCTACCGTGCTGCTCTGGCTGCTCGGCAAATCTAAACATACAATCTTCTGTAAATCCGTTGATTAAAGCATCAAGGTCTTTTCTGTGGAATATATCTTCAACGATCCTAAGTAAAGCATCGACCTGCTCTTCATTCCACGGCTCCTCTCCTTTTGGAAATTTTATATCTTTCATAAATATCCTTATATTTTTAAATTATCAAATATATAAACATTTGCTTAAGTTGAAATGTAAAAAACGTTTATTAGAAGAATAAAAAAATAGAATTAATCTTCTTGATTGTATTTGACCATCTTTAGGCCCTGATAATGTAATCATGTGGAAAAAAATAACTTATTATTTTACTGCATAGACGTTTATTCTTCTGAATGTTTCAAAGCACCTGCCGTCTTTCTGCTTTGTACTACAAATCATTTTTTCAATGACTTCTTTCCTAAATCTATCTTTATCATCAGTATCAACTAATCTTAGAAATGGAACGATTGATGGCTGATCTATCCATCTAATCATTTCATCTTGATTCTCAAAGTACCTATCTGAATTCTCTTCCCATATCTCAATTTCTTTAAAATTCGTTTCACATAATAGGATTTTATACTCTTCAATTGACGGCATATACCATGGCCATTCAAATGATTCAAAGTATCCCTTGTACCTTTCATTTGAAATAATATCTTGTATGACTTTGTAAAAGTTTGAACAGTTGCCCTGACCAGCAAAATTAAAACGAATAGAGCCACCGGGTTTTAAAGCATTGTAGCAATTCTCTAATAATTTCTTGTGATCTTTAATCCAATGAAGGGTGGCATTAGAAAATATGAGATCAAATCTACCCCTAAATGAAATCAGATTTATATCCATCTTCTGAAAGGAAAGATTTCCCCCTTCTAAATCCTTCGCTGTAGATATCATCCCTTCTGATGAATCGATTCCTAATACTTTCCCCTTTGGAACTAAACAGGCTATCTGCTTTGTTAAGGCCCCGTCTCCACATCCTAAATCGAGGACCGCTTCGTTATCTTTTAATTTTAGATTGGAAATTATTTTTGTTCCCCACTCCTTTTGATGCTTAGAAGCTATTTTATACTTCTCTCCATTAAATTCATGGTATACCCTTTTTTGAGCAATTATGTATCGTATAATATGTGTGTGGGGCCCTTCTTCTCCATGATTTTCGGGATCTTCCATAATCCCAGAATCCAAAATGAGGAACTTATTGAAATGATTTCTTAGATCTTCATCTGTAAAATAATGAACTGGCCTATTAGGCTTAGTTTCATATGTGTTTTCTTCAATCTTCTTACCTTTGCCATATGATTGCTCATTTTCAGAAAAAACAGTAAAAAATATTATCCCGCCAGGATTTAACTGATTATAGCATTTATCAATAAACTCTTTTCTATCTTCCTGTCTGAACAGATGCAGTACATTAAAGCAATATATTCCCTCGTATTTCTTATCGTTAAAGGGCATTTCCAATACGCTACCTTCATATATTGGGAAAGTCAAACTGTTGTTTCTCGCTATTTTGATAGCTTGATCTGATATCTCTATCCCTTCTACAATGAATCCTTTCTTTTCAAAGAATTGGGCATTTCTTCCATAGCCCACCCCTGGAATTAGAATATTCTTTATCTTAAATCTAGAAAAATATTCAAGGCACAACTCTGCACTGTTACTGTGGATTTTTCCCCAGATTTCGTTTTCTTTTAGAAATCGATTATTCCAATATCCCCTCATCTATTACTCTCCTAGTGATTTCAATGATATTCAAAATTATTTCTTCATTTTAATAATTCTTTCCATTAGAGAAAATTATCTAATTGGATGAAAGAATAGGGGGATTTTTGAACAAATGCCTTTTCCCTATTTTCCCTATTTTTTTCTATATCTTTATATATATGGAAACCCTATCCTATTTGGACAAAAAATAATAGAAAGGAGGGTGAATATGAAGAAGATCGCATTAATGGTCTTTTTGATACTATTTTTAGCATCAATAGGCATGGCAAGTGCAGCATCGCAGGAAGTCATAGTGAGGGAGCTATGCAGGGGTGGCCCCATTATATCATATGGGATGTATGACGCAAAGACAAATCAAAGGATAACAGTTTTTGAGGTAACTGGATTTCTAAACCTTATAGATCAGATAAAGCAGTATGAGGTAGACAATGAGATAAAGCTCTTTTGGAACTACTACACTACTAGAAGAACAGAACCGGGATCCGGGGTCTTTGTAGGGGACTGTTAAAAAAAATTTTATTATTTTCCCCTATTTTTTCAAAATCATCTCCGAATAAGGCCATAGTAATCTCTCATATGGGCTATCGTATCCTACCATGCGCAAAAATGTTGAATGAAAGGAGAGTTAGATGATTAGACAGCTTCAAAAAAATGAAGAAATCCCTTATAAGCTATTATTGCTAGCCGATGAAACGATTGAGGCAATTGATAAGTATATCAATGATTCTGAAATCTACATATTTGAAAATGATAACGAGACTATAGCGGTCTATGTACTTCAAAAAATAAGTGATGACACTATCGAAATTAAAAATATCGCTGTGGATACAAAATACCAAGGTCGGGGCATAGGTACGCTACTTCTAAGAGACGCCTCTTTAAGGGCAAAGGCAAAAGGATTCAAGACTATTATTATTGGGACTGGAGATATAGCAACTAAACAGCTGCACCTATACCAGAAAGAAGGTTTTGAGATATTTGGCCTAAAAAAAGGATTTTATATCGATAATTACCCAAACCCCATATATGAAAATGGGGTGCAGCTCAAAGACATGGTAATGCTAAAAAAGAACTGATGTGATTTGAAACATATTATAAAAAAATTTCCCCATTATTCTTATATACAAAAAGCCACATTAAATCACAATGTCGCAATTTAGAAACCCTACCGGGCCTTTTGGAAGATTACTGGCTAGAAGCATGGCATGGGGACATAAAGATTTTTACAAAAATACTGCAAAGGCGCTTGATCTTAAAGAAGAGGATAGATACCTTGAAATAGGGTTTGGCTCTGGATTGTTTATAAAAAAGTATGCTTCACATGTTGCAAGAATAGCTGGATTAGACTGTTCTCAAGAGATGGTAAATCTAGCAAGTGATATCAATAAAGAACTCATTAATTCAGGTAAAGCTGAATTTAAGAAGGGGGATGCGTCTTCTTTACCCTGGGGAAACGATGAATTCTCCGCAGTAGTTGGAATTGAGACATTTTTCTTTTGGGATGAGCCTGTGAAATCACTTAAAGAGATATACAGGGTATTGGCTCCTGGGGGCAGATTAGTAATTGAAATGGCATTTAACAAAGATGATGGGCTTGATCACTCAAAACATGTTAAGCAAATGAATCTAAAAGTGTACTCAGCCAGTGAAATGACAAAAATGTTAAATGAAGCTGGATTTAGCGAGGTAATTGTCATATATTTTAAAGGATTTTGGCTCCCTTTGAAGGGGCACGTTGTTCCAAAAGGCATGATCGTTAAGGGTATTAAGAAATAATATAAAAATTGAAATATAAAAAAGTTTGAAAAGAAAAAATAAAATTAATCTTCTTGCCCGAGTCCCAATATCTTCATGAACTTATCCATTGGAAATGACTTTTTTGATTCTCTGCATACGACGTCTAGGTATGCAAGGTAGATGTCGGAGTCGACATTTCTATAATCTTCCCAGACTACGCGGTCACAGTATATGGCTGGATAAGCTTGGACTGATGTGTCTGTTGTTATCTGGAACTCTTCCTTTGTCTTCAGGTTGTAGCCGTAGATGTCGGCATTGCCTTTTCTAGTGTCATGCCAGACGACTATGTCGCCGTATATGGTCGGATAAACTTGGCTTGATGTGTTTGTTGTTATCTGGAACTCTTCCTTTGTCTTCAGGTTGTAGCCGTAGATGTCCCAGTTACTTTTTCTATAGTCATCCCAGACAACGATGTCGCCGTATATGGCCGGATCACTTTGGCCTGATGTGCCTGTTGTTATCTGGAACTCTTCCTTTGTCTTCAGGTTGTAGCCGTAGATGTCGGGGTTGCCTTTTCTGTAGTCATGCCAGACGACTATGTCGCCGTATATAGCAGGAGCATATTGCTCTGATGTGTTTGTTGTTATCTGGAACTCTTCCTTTGTCTTCAGGTTGTAGTAGTAGATGTCGTAGTTGCCTTTTCTATAGTCTTGCCAGACGACTATGTCGCCGTATATGGCCGGATAAACTTGGCCTGATGTGTTTGTTGTTATCTGGAACTCTTCCTTTGTCTTCAGGTTGTAGCCGTAGATGTCGTAGTTGCCTTTTCTATCGTCATCCCAGACAACGATGTCGCCGTATATGGCCGGATCGTATTGACCTGATGTGTTTGTTGTTATCTGGAACTCTTCCTTTGTCTTCAGGTTGTAGCCGTAGATGTCCCAGTTACTTTTTCTATAGTCCTCCCAGACAACGATGTCGCCGTATATGGCCGGATCATATTGCTCTGATGTGTTTGTTGTTATCCTCTCTTCAGAAAGAACTTTTGTCCCCATTACAGCAGATATGGTGGAAAGCATGAAAATAGCCATCATAAATAGTACTAATATTTTTTTCATAATTGTCACCATTATAGATGCAAAAAATGAAATATTTGGGCATATAAAGATTTCTATTTTGTATATTCTTGAATTAAATCAAATAATTCTACTAACGTTATAAAATCGGAAAATATAAATATTAGATAGTTGTAATTATGGAAATTATATTTTATGTAAGCAATAAATTTAGGAGACATAGATGAAACGAAAAGCCATAGTCGGGACCATATTGGGATTAGTACTCATTGGAATCTTTCTTATAGCAGGTTGTAGTGAGCACTCTGTTATTTCTGAACAAGAGCAAAATGAACTGATAAAATACCCCAAGATCGCAAGCTTTTTGGCAAAAAAGGATGAGATAATTAATAGTGAAAAAGCCTTTGATCTTGTAATAACTGGTTGGATTACCCAAGAGGAAGCTAACAAAATCAAATCAAAAAATCCAAATGCAATTCTTCTTTCTGGATTGACAGTCAATTGGGTCTATGACAGCTATGAATGGAAGACTTTTCTGACTACAGTTGCCAATTATGGCAAAGAAGCTCCAATAGAACTAACTGAAGATATGTATTTGCACAACTTAGAAGGAGGCAGGTGTGCTTTCGGGTGGAGGTCTGATGAATTTGGAACGAGTGAAATCTATGCTATGGATCCAAGAAGTGAACAATGGGCAGATCTTATAGTCTCTTTTTATGAAAAAGCTCTAAGTCAGCCACAGCATGACGGGATAGTAATTGACATGGTTACAGAATGGTCCCCTTGCCCTGATGTTATAAGCGACCGAGAATGGATTGAAAGCACCAAGCGAATTATGGAACGGATTAAAAAAATAAATAAAGGAAATAAATTAGTTATATTTAATTCGGGGAAAAATCTCTCTGAAATAGATTCATATACAGGTTATTTTGACGGTTATGTCATAGAAAATGCTCTTGGCAGCTGGGGCGTTACTTTTGTTGAGAGTTTGGATGCAGGTAAAGACAAATACATTGTAATTTATGCAGTTGATACAGAAAATACGGGACATATAGACTTGAAGAGAATGAGGCTTGGCCTAACGTTGAGCCTACTAAACGACAATACCTATTTTACATACGATTTTGGTCCCCGTGATCATGGTCAGGCATGGTGGTTTCCAGAATATGATTTAAACTTAGGTAACCCCTTGGGAAAATATTACCAGAAGGATAACGCCTACTGGAGGGAATTTGAAAATGGAGTTGTCGTTTCTTCGCCCTATTCTAATACTAATGTTAGTTTCGAAGAAGAATATACAGACATAGCATCCGGCATAAAAGCAAAATCCTTTTCAATAGAACAGGGTGATGGGAGGATATTTATTAAATAATCATATTAATAAAGATTACAAAAAAGAAATGAACAAAACTATTAGTAGTAAAATAAAAATAAAATAAATTAATTCTCTTGATTTCCCTTTAGGATTTTTAGTATCTGGGCGATTGGAAGTGATGGCTTATTTCCTGCTTTTGCTAATCTACTGGGAGACCAGTTTATAATCTGATTAATTTCTTGGAGGTCGTATTTCATTTTGTCATCTTTATAGTTGTATAGATCTTCTGCAAGCGCTATTGCATTATTATTGTTCATTTCAAATCCTCCAAAATGCATTAGGACAACAGTTTGCCCTGGATTTATAGTAACATCATCCCATCTGTAATACATATCGCCGTTTTCATCATTTAATCCACTTAGATAATCTATCCTGTCAGCACCGCCAGGTCCGTCCCATACATGAGAAAGAGAAGGGCGAGATTTTGTATTGCCGCCATACTCGTCATCAGATACGACCCAGTAATCATTTACATCTGCTAAAGTATCACCGCTTGAAGTCTTTACACATCGTGTATCGCTGCCTGAGCCAAGAGTGGTGTCGATTTCAACGTAAACAGTTATCGGGGAACTTGTGGGATTATGGAGTATCTCAAGATATCTAATCCAGTTACGATCTTCAGGGAAGTAAACCTTTCTGTACACGATAAGATCTGACATGATTTCCGTATCAAGGGCATACTCTCTACCGTCAGCTTCGGTCGTGTAATTGTCTGATGCGTCATCGTATTCATCTCCATCTACATATAAAATAAAAGCATAGTCATAATAAGTATCGGTTAAGGATCCATCCTTGCTCTCTGCGTCATAAATATGCCCATATTCTGTATCAAAACCATAGATATTGAAGTCTTTAATCTCTAAATCAAGATCCTCACCAAAAATGGAGGTAACTCCAAAAATGCTTCCAAAAACTAATAACGTTATCAGTATCGAAAATTTCTTTTTCATAGTAATCACTTATTTTGATATCAATAATAATTACCAAAAACTATATAAAGTTATCGAATTTTATAGATAAGCTAACTAAAAATAACAGATTATAATCCCTTATTTCTTACTAGCCCACTTCTTGGCTGCTTTTGTTGGGAAAAGAGTTGCAAACACAGCTTGTTGCCATTTAAGAAATTTATCGATACATTCCAAACATATGTCTACGCTATGGGATTCATTAATTTTCAATTGATTAAATTTTGGATCGTATCCCTCGATTTCTTTCTTACATAATATGCAATCCATTGTAACCACGTTTTCTAATGTTATTTTTCAAAATAATATCTACTACTCATTTTTTATACGCAACATAGATATCTGCTTCAATCATCTTGTCATCTTTATAGAAGTGGTGGGTAAAATAGACATTTCCGTCAACATCTATAGAAGCCTCCCCTGCGAGAGGTGAGATTATAAGCTCAGGCTCTGTCCATGTTCCATTTACCCTTTTTGACCTCCAAAGGCCATAGTCTCTACTAATCCACAATTCTTTTCCATCTGGGGAAATAACAGGCCACCCTTCGTCTCTTGCAGTATTGACATTTG
The DNA here is from genome assembly GCA_013178285.1 of Methanofastidiosum sp. Classification (NCBI taxonomy): domain Archaea; kingdom Methanobacteriati; phylum Methanobacteriota; class Candidatus Methanofastidiosia; order Candidatus Methanofastidiosales; family Candidatus Methanofastidiosaceae; genus Candidatus Methanofastidiosum; species Methanofastidiosum sp. The sequence goes on along the minus strand of JABLXD010000030.1, from coordinate 8,878 downwards.
TAACGTTTTTTGGCTCAGACCATTCTCCTTTGGAATCTTTTTCCATGACCCAGAGATCTAATCCACCTTTTCCACCTGCCCTGGCGGAATGGAAATACAACTCATCGCCGTAGATGTGTAACTCTCCAACTTCATAACTTTCGGGGAAATTGACTTTCATCCAGTTTTTCCATTTACTGGTCGATGGGTCAAATTCAGCCGTAAACCAATTCATACCCGTGTACCCCTCTCTTGCAGAACAGAAAAACATTGTATTATCCTTAACAAAGCTGCACCCGTCTAAGGCCAGTTTTCTAGGATCCTGTAATATAATCCTTTCAGGCTTGCTCCACGTATCTCCAGATTTATGTGAAACGTATATACCAGTTACTCCATCGATAAGTTGTTTTTCAACGGGTATGTTGACATCAGGGGTAAACCAAAAGTAGAGGGTTTTCCCTTCTGGTAGTATAAAAGCAGAATCTTCACCACCTCTAGTATTAATTGGGTATGGCAAGGGAACTGGATCATAATAGTCTAAAGAGTAAGATTTTGGGGGATTCAAATCTGTTTCAGGCGTGACCTTTACTGCGTTTGGCGGGATCTTGCTTTCCCTGTCAATTAACTCAATCTCTTTAGTTGCACAGCCCATTACAGAGATCAACAGTAAAATCCCCAATAAGAGGACAATTATCTTTTTATTCAGCATATGCCTCCATTACTAGTTATTTTCAAGGGATATAAGTTTACCGGGAATTTCATGTACCTTTATTCTATCACATTGTTAGGGCACTAAATTGCATAATGTCTTTATAACTCCTCAAGAACTACCAGATGAGGTAGTTCAATTGAAGAAGGTTATGGTAAATTACTGGATTGATATGGGGATCCTAGTATCCTCCCTTTTGTGCATATCAACCGGTATAATAAAATGGCCCGGATTAATAGACCAACTCAGTTTAAGCTATTCCAAAGTACCAATTTTGTTATTATCAAATATACATGATTGGTCAGGCATGATCATGGGCGCCTTAGCATTTGTTCATGTCGTGTTACATTTGAAATGGCTTACAACAATAACAAAGAATAAATTTCTGGGAAAATTTGAAATACAGAAGTTAAATAAAAAGCATATATCCTTTATTCTAGGGCTTTTAGTTCTTCTGAATATGTCAATATATCTCTCTGAAAGTGTGATTGTTCAATCAGAGAATATATCGGAACTGGAACATAAAGATGAACTAATAGCATATGCGACTGATGAAAAAAATCAAGAAATAGTATCCGCAGACGTCGTAGTTGAAAAAGAAGATTACAGTTCATTGGCAGGTACCTGTCCAAGAGACCGCCACTGCGGATCTCCTTCGTGCCCATTGTGGACCGACCAGAATAATGATGGGCTTTGTGATAGAGGATAAAACTAAATCTAAGTATTCATTTTTAGTTTCCCCACCTTTAAAAAAATATATAAAAATTAAATTCCTGTACATCCAAGGGATACTATTACCAATACAAGGCCCAATACTAAAACTATTATTTTTTTCATCATTACATTCTATTTTTCATTTTATATAAGACTTTCGAATTTATCTAATATGGCTCTAAAAAAGAGGAATATTATTTAAATATTTGTTTAAATAGACGTTAATTACAAGTCGATACTATTTTATAATAATTTTAAGATATACTAATGAGGTTGTTTGGTGATTATCAAAGGATTTGTTAAATTTCGGGAAAAATTGCCCATCCTTTCGGGTAAGAGAATAGCTGTTATACCGCTCTACATAATCTTTATCTCTATTATAACTTTTTTGATTTATACTATCTTTGATACCCTGCCTGAGCTCTTAATGACTTCGGGTACGAGCATGATCCTCCTTTCATTTTTTCCTTTATTCGGAGTTCTACTTTTAGAGATTACTGGATTATTCCTCGTGTGGCAGATGTGGCTATGGCGGAATAGCTTGAAGGAGAGGTATGGGCCCACTTCATACCAACGGATAGTTTTCTCTGGCTTTGCGGGAATAATAATGGTGATTTCTATCGCATTCAATCAGTACATACCATATTATTCTTATGCGCCGACCTTCTGGGCATCATCCCCACTTCAAAGTCTGGCTACATCACTTGAGGGCTTCTTTGGTGGTGTCGGCTCAGTAATTTTCTATGTCACAGAAATCTTAGCTGTTATCCTCCTAATAATTGGATTAATGATGTGTGCTCGGGCCATCCAAGTCTTTGGTGTTGATTACATGGCTGTTGTGTACCTCTACTTTCCAGAAGAGAGCCGAATCCAAGAAAATGAAATCTATTCAGTCCTCCGCCATCCAGCTTACGCGAGTATGCTCATCATAGCACTTGGCGGAACATTTCACACATTTACCATTCTATCGTTTTTATCATTTCTCACTTTCCTTTTAGGATTTTATGTTCACATATATCTTGTTGAGGAGAAAGAATTAATCCAGCGTTTTGGGGATTCATATAAAAGTTACCAGAAGAAAGTTCCTGCCTTTTTTATCAAGCCGAAAGACATAAACATTTTTTTAAGATTCCTCTTAATGCGGGACAGATAATATTTCAACACAAGCAAATGTTTAAATATTTGAATCTTTTCTTAATTACAAATGGTGTTATTTATGAAAAAGATATTACCTATTCTGTTATCGTGTATATTATTGGCAGGTGTGGGGATGCTCTGTGCCAATGGGAACTATATTCAAATCTATGAAAATTCTATTTCCTCTTGCCATAGAGAGCTCCTCATATCTGGGCCAAAAAATATCGGGAACATAACTTTTACCCCATATATCTTTAATCTAGAAAGATGCGTAGCCAAGCCAGCTACTTTTTCAGGGGTATGTCTTGATTGCAATGTTGAGCCGCCCATTAATCTCGGGCAATGCGAGTATACGCTTTCCAATTACCGCTGTGAACTATTTCAAGAATCTTTTGAGCTTTGGATATATTATAGCGGTTCCGGCACTATAACAGTTAATGGAAGAGATTTTAATACATCTAAATACAAATCCCCTATACCATTTTTATTCCACGACAGCCAGGAATATGACCCCGATCCCCGTACCTTTGAACAGCTCCCTTCTTCAGTTACAATAAGCGCTAGTGGAGATTTCAATTCGGAAGGGTTTGGAGTTATTCTAGAAAGAGAGTGCTGCTGGAGTTGTGTAAAGAAGTCATCACCTATTGCCATTCTATACCCAAAGGTCGACATAGAGAGCTTCAATGTTGCAGGAGGCCCTTCAGTTATAAAAGACGGCAAAGTGCTTTCAGCATTCGAAATGTCACCCGGTAGCCAGCAAGTATTTCTGCAGGTAGAAAATAGAGGGTTCTTCACACAAAATGATTCTAGAGTAAAATTTGAGGGTCTTCCTCAAGGCGTAACTGTAAATGTTACTCCTCAAACACAGACAATAAATGCACATAACATAGTTACATACAGTGCAACGTTCACATTAGGCTCAAATGTTCCATCGGACACATACCAAGTTACAATGGTCGCATTTTCTCCAAATGGCGTCTTTGATAGAATAACATTTGATTTCGTTGTTCCTTAAATTTTATTTTATTTATTTCTTATTTTTGGATGGACAGGAGACGCTTTGTCACGCACTAAATTGATGACCTTAACGAGCTCTTCTTCGTCAATTGAATCAATATTTTCAAATTTCAAGTGGCGCATGGTCTTCCCCCCACCTTGAAATAATTTAACTTCTTCAGGTGCCAATCCTATGATTGAAAATCCCATGTTAACTTGTTTGGGGAGATTTGCAATGTAGTACAGATCATCATAACACATTACGCCATATTCCATTTTTTCTTTTAGACTGGGGACTGCTTCAACTAGAATCTCGCGTAAGCGTTCCATTATTTTCCGTCTATCTGGAGATTGTTTCTCCAAATATTCTTTTATTTGAGGATGCATTTCTATCTTACACTTTATAATTTTTGTACATATAAGGATATGGAAAAAGAAGGAAATAAAAAATAGAATATAAAAAAAGAAAAAATTATATTTAGGGAACGACAAAGTCTATTGTCATTGTATCAAACACGCCGTTTGGGGAGTACGCTATCAAAGTAACTTTATAGGTGCCTGATGGAACGTTTGGACCTACTGTGAATGTGGCAGAATAAGTTCCGATGTTGTGTGCCGTTATCTTTTGAGAATCTGGAGAAACAGATACATTTACCCCTTCAGGTAAACCTTCAAATCTGACCCTCGAATCGTTCTGTGTAAAGAATCCCCTGTTCTCAACTTGGATCATTGCTTGCTGGACCCCCGGAGAGATTGTGAGAGATGAAAGAATCTTACCATCCTGTATTATGGTGGGTCCTCCTGCTATCGAAAGTGTTTCTATGTCTACCTTTGGGTAGAGAATTGTAGAAGGTAGCGATGGCTTCGGGGTGCAGTCGTAACAGCACTTCTGCTCAAGACTAAATTCTAAAGTACCTTCACCTTCGATGGTAATAGTTCTTGGAACTCCTTGGATCATCATAACTCCATATGCTGACTCAAAAGGTTTCTTTCCATTGTACCAGATAATCCAATTAAAACATGAGTTCCCATTCGGAGCTCTTGTACATGAATCATACGGCATACCGTTTATTAGAACTCCGCCTCCGCTAATAATTTTCATAATGACATATTCATTGACATCGCATCTGTAGTTTGCAGGCATATTATAGCCTGTGCATGGAACAGCACATCCAAGTGAGGGGGCATTTCCACATTCCCTCATGTCGAAGCAACAAGTTGGTTCAGTATCATTGAGTATTTGCGCTTCACTAACGCTAGAGTCTGTTTCAAACATTGTTCCACATGGCGGTGGGCTTTTAAAGAATGCCCTTGATTCGTTGCACGATGGGATAGTTAATACCATTTTATCATTCTGAGACTCCCCATATGGATATCCAATAGGTTCTAATTTCCCCCCGTAGAGGTAGCAATCTGCCCTCTCACAGCATTCGTCATAGCATTCTTTGGTATCACAAATTACTTCACAAATGCTGGGGCATCGAGGTTCAATTGGTGCATTGAAACATAGTAAATCCCTTGCGTAGCATCCCTTTACTTCATTACTGTATATCTCCATCCAGTAAGGATGGAACCAATTTTGTTGACATGTTAAGAAAGCGTCAAGTGAATTATAATATATGCATCTTTGCTTTTCAACTGGATCAGTTATATCACCACACCAAAAATTGATCATGCATTCTTGGCAGTCAGAAGGAGGGGTTGTGCCAATTAAACACGGGTTTTGAGAAGACACAATAGACACACTGGCAATTCCCATAATCAAAACTGAAATTAAGGCCAATATTTTTCTCATATTTTCACTATCCGGATAGTGACTACTAATGTAGTCGCATAATCTATACTAATTATCTTATTTATCTCTTTTGGTCAGGGTATTAGCTAGGATTTGGATACGTCATCCTTTAATATTAAGAATCATAATAATTCCAGGGAGAATAAAAATGCCCCAAATATCAAAAGGCGGAAAATTTGTATTTGGCTGGTCTATAATAAATCCAGAAGGGTACATAAAGATCCCAGAAATGACATTTAATGAGTACAGTCTTTCCACAGATAAAAACGTGATATTGTTTTCAGGAAGCAAAAAGTCAGGTGGTTTTTGTGTCTCTAGTCGTGCATTGATTAATAAATCAATCATAAAGGGTTTATTTGACGAGCATCCAGGGATATACGATTACTCATTAAATGAAGGGGATTGTGTAAAATATAAAGGAAGATTATACTCTTGGTCTAAGATACATCCAGGGAGCATAATAAGATTATTTCCCCACACAATGGAAATATTCAGTGTTAAACCCGGGGATAGACTTCTCTCAATTAGGGGGAGTAACATAGCCTTTGTATTGGCGGTAAAAGGGCCTATAATCGAAGCTGCGAATGGATACAATGGGATAATCGAAGAGTACACCTGTTAGAAATAAAGATAAGTAAATTATATATACTAGATGAATTTATATTCACAGCATATGGGGCGATTTTTTTGGGGAATCTTAAAGCAGAGATGTTTAATAGAAAGGCTTCAAATCCTAAATCCAAGCCTCTTGAAGTAATTGAGATTCTATCAATAAAAGAAGGAGAAAGTATACTGGACATAGGCTCAGGTGGTGGTTTTTTTAGTTTGCTTTTTGCTGAAAAAGTTGGAAAAAATGGGATGGTGTATGCATCTGACACGAACAAAGAGTTTTTAGATTATATTGAAGAAACTAAATCTTCCCGAGGCATTTCAAACATTAAAACAGTTTACATATCTAAAGAAATTCCTGAGATAAGTGGGGGTAGCATAGACCTTATTTTCATGCGAAATGTCTACCATCATTTGAAAGATCGCGTGGAATATTTTTCAGAGATAAAAAAGGTGTTAAAGCCTAGAGGAAGAGTTGCTATAATCGATTATATTGGGAACAAAGGCTTTAGCTTTCATCGGATGATGGGGCATTCAACTAGTAAAGAAACTATGGTAGAGGATCTTGAAAACTCAGGATTTAAATTAATCAAAGATGCAAATATACTTCCAGAACAGAACTTCCTGATATTCCGGCTAAAATAATAAAATTTTCAAGGGAGATTATGGATAGATCCATTTTAATATTTTGACAAGAATACCTCAACATCTTCAATAAATTTTAACGTTCTTTCTTCAATTTCCTTTGTCAGCATATCTAAATCCTTAAAATCTGGGTTGGAAACTAAAACGTGCTCAATAATAGAATCAACACCTTCTGTAGTGGGTACAACTGTATATTGATCCCAATTGTTTTCTTTGAATAGCTTCCAGTATTCCCTTTGAATCTCTTTATTTTGCCCACTAAGCCATACTTCAAATCTGGCTGTTTCATGAATAAAAACAATAGCAATCTTCAGCTTTCGTTCCTTTAATGAGTCCGGAGAAAAGGAAAAATAAGTCATGTCCATATATCCATAATAAAGCCCGGAAACGAAATAGTTGGGATATTTGTTTTTGAAATGCGTTCTAAGATCCAGGATATATTCCATCAATCCCTTGTAAGCTTTAGTTATTATGCCTTTCTTCATCTCTTTTCTATATTCGTTCATGTATTGGCCAAATGAGTCCATAATATATTCACCATAAGCTTTATAGATTCGTTATCCTGTATACCCAAGCTCTTTTGCTTTGTTAAAACAAGCTTGAGCTTCTGCATTTCTACCAAGTAGCTCAAGTGCGATCCCTTTATTGTACCATGCGCCGCCATCATTTGGATCAATAGAGATGACCCTGTCAAAGCAGGTTATAGCATCTAAGTACTGGCCTTGATTTCCAATTAGTATTCCTTTGTTGTACCAAGGGACAATATAGTAAGGATCTATAGCAATTGCCTTGTCATAACAAAACAAGGCATCAGAATACCTTCCAATATCATCGAGAGAAATGCCTTTGTAAGCCCAAGCCTCTTTATTTGTTGGATCTATCTCTAAAGCTCTTTCAAATTTAATAATAGCTTCATCATATCTTCCTTGATCATACAATGATACGCCTTCATTGTAATAATCCATTGCACTTAATGTATTGCCAACCTCTGCAGAATTTTGTCCTTCGTTATCATAGGTTACAGTTTTGGGAGAAAAAGAAGATAATACAAATGCAGCTATTACCACCAAGGCTATAATCCCAAAAACACCTAAAATCATCTTTTGGTTAATCTTCGTTTTTTGGGTTGTTTTGCCATAGGTACTTGTTTCTTCTTTCGGTAGGCCAGTTTTTTGAAATTCTGCCCCACATTTTGGGCAATAAATTGAATCTCTAGGTATTTCCGCCCCACAATTCAGACAAAACTTTCCTATCATCAATCTTCCTCATGACTTCTTAGTAGAATATACAATGTAATTATAATCCAACGCTAGTAACTTTGTAAGTAAATTTATACCCGTTTTGTTTTGCCTTTGATTCAAACTCCTTTCTTATGGCGCCAAAGTCAAAATTATACTGATACTTCTTACCAAATAGATTTGACTGTTCGTCTATATTTCCTTCTCTAGCTCCTGAGAAGGTATTATATGACTCTTTCTTGAAACCAAAACCTGGGCTCATATCGCTATCAAGGCCCCCAGAAGACATCCCGGCACCGGATTCCTTTAACATCTCTGTGAATCTGACTTCTTTGTTTGCTTCATCAATCCTAAATTTCCCAGAATAAACTAACTTTTGCTTGGAAAGAAAGGCCTTCCTTTCAGCAACGACAACTTCAAACTCGTAAATTCCCTTTTTTTCGCTAATCTTGGAAGGTATCCTTGATACAATACCTTTGAATTCATCAACAACTGGCATATTTTTACCTCCAATCAGCAGTATGGATTATTCATGTATTTAAGGTTATAGAAGAATATTATTGTGACAAAAACTAATTATTTTTCCATATTTTTATAAACTAATAAAATCTATAATATAAGGGGATTAAATGGAGTTTGTAAATGAAGAGGAAAAGTGGGAGTTAGATACAGAAGCATATGTGGAAACGTACACAAAAACCATAATCATGACTGGAAGAGATGGAACGGAATATACGTACAGACTTTCATTGATCTCTGAAGACGAGCCGTGTAAGAAGTGCGGAGGAATTAGATTCAGATATCTTGCAGAAGTTTGGGATGAACAAAACGGATGGGTTCAACTACCAGAATATGACGGCAACTACTACTGCTCAAATGATGTCTGTGACGAGGATGGTTTGAAACCACATGAATTTGAAAAACTATTCATTTCTATTCAGCAGAATGCCAAAAACATAGACCTAGAGCAAGAGTAGAATATGGCTCAATATCTGGAGTATAGGAAAAGTACAGCGTTTATTGTTCCAATGATAAAGAAAAAATAAAAAAATTAAA
>JABLXD010000029.1 GCA_013178285.1 Methanofastidiosum sp. | reverse complement strand
GTTTATCGGATAATTCAGACAATTTTCTAGATATTTCATTTGAAGGTATCCTAAAGGCAAGTTTTTCTTTATTAACAATGTCTGGAACAGCTTTCCCTTTTTTCCTAAGAGCAACAGATATTCCTGGGAATGATTTGTATAATTTAATTGCCCTCTCTTCCAAAAAAACGTATTTTTCTATCATGTCGATTGAAGAAGCTATCAAGGGGAGTGGTTTATCTTTTTCCCTTCCCTTAATCCTAAATATTTTTTCAATTGCCTTGGCGTTTGTAGCATCGCATCCTAGCCCATAACATGTATCAGTTGGATATACAACTACGCCACCTTTTAGTATTATTTCTACCGCTTGTTTGATTTCATCTATACCCAATTGACTTCCACCTCATCTGTTCTCCATTTTTGCTTTATTATTGTGTCTTCTATCTCCATGCTCTTGCCATTAATGTGCTCTAACAATCCTTGATAGGCAATCATTGCTCCATTGTCCCTGCATAAAGGAGGTGGTGGCACGAAAAGTTTAGCATCTCGTTCTTCGCACATAGTGTTACACATTTCTTTTAATCTTTTTGAAGATGCAACTCCGCCAGTCAAAAGCAATTCATTTTTTTCAGTGTGAGACATAGCCCTTTCTGATGCTTCAACTACTAAAGAATATGCAGTTTCCATAAGCGAAAAGGTAACATCTTCTTGGCTATTTGTTTTTAGTTTTCTAATTGATTCTGTCAAAAGCCCAGAAAATGAGAAATCCATACCTTTGATTGTGTAAGGTAATTGTAGGTAGTTTTTTCCTTTGCTAGAAAGTTCATCAATTTGTTTTCCGCAGGGGAAACCTATCCCTAATTCTCTACCAAATGTATCCTGCATATTACCTATTCCAACATCTAAGGTTTCCCCAAATACCCTATATTTTCCTTCTGCATAGGCTAGTATTTGGGTATTACCTCCAGAAACATAAAGTGTTACTGGATCTTTTGCCCCAGTAACAAATCTACCTATTTCAACGTGGGCTACACAGTGATTTACCCCAATTACGGGAACATTCAAATTAATAGAAAGAGATCTTGCGGCACTTGCTACAATTCTAAGACAAGGACCAAGACCGGGCCCCATTGAAAAAGAGATTAGATCTATATCACTCTTTTTAATGCCTGCTTCTGATAAAGACTTTTCCATGACACTTCCAATCACGCTGGCATGGTGATCAGCAGCTTCTCTTGGATGAATACCTCCGTCTGAACAATAAGAATCAGTTGAATTTGAAAGAACCGATTCTTCAGAAACTATTCCGACGCCAAGAGTATGGGCTGTGCCCTCTATCCCAAGAGATATCATGAATCTGGTATTATTTTTCCTCTTAAATAGTTTATTTCTGAAAGAAGAATTATTTCATATTTTGCAATGCCAAATCATAATAATATTCATCATTAGAGATCTTAATAGGTTTCAGTTTGCCACTCGAAGAGAAGTCTTTGAATTTCTTTTCCCATATCTCAAAGAATCCTTCATGAGATAAAAACGCCATGAATTTAATAAGCTGTTCGTTTGTAACTTTGCTTAGATTATGCTCCATGTCGCACGCATCTTTTTCTGCTTCCTCTTCTGGAACTAGTATCATCTTGAAAAAATCAAGAAGAACCTTGTGTTTTTTCATCGTTATTGTTGCTATTTTTGTTCCCTTTTCTGTTAAAACTGTTGGTCCGTAGTGTTCTCTTTTAATTAATCCTTTTTCTTCAAGTTTTTTTAGCATTTCAACGGTCGTTGCAGGTCTTACACCTAATGCTTTGGCAACATCCTTCGTTCTTGCGAAACCTTTATTCTCTGTAATATTTAAAATTGCCTTCAGATAATCTTCTTCAGTCTCAGTAGTGTTGACCATACTAACAATATTCAGTGTTCCTAAATATAAATTTAATGGTTATAGCTATTAAAATATTTCAATAAGAAACTAGCATATCAATAATTTTTAGTTTTAGGTCGTCTTTTTATTATACTTCCACAGTCTTGACAGATTGCTTTTTCTTTTGGATATATTCTTCTGCAACCTATACAATAATATTCCCAATTAATTATCTTTTTAATCCCCGCTTCTCTAATTGACTTTGATTTGACTTTCATAATAGATGAAACATTTTGTATGCCATAATCTTCTGAGATTATGGTAGAATTAAGGTCAATGGCAAGTGCAATTAATTTTATATCTGTCAATGAGAGATTATCCCCAGATATTTGCGACTTTTTGGAAACTTCTTCAACAGTTTCTACATTTGGTTCCTTTATCTTAATCTTCCCAGAATTAAGAAAATACGACAATCTTTCTTTGGATTGTTCGTCTTCAAGTTCTTTAATTACGTCATAAACAGTGAAATATTCATCGTCTTCTGGTAAAAATCCGGCTATAAATGCAGATGAGTCAAGAACGAATTTCAATAGATTCACTTCTTTACGAATTTAGCTTTAAGGGAACTCTTTTTGATTTCTATCTTGTCCCCCGGTTTCATTGTACCTTCGGGGAACCCATCTGTAACAATAGTGCATGGCCTATCCAAAGCTGTTACGATTACTTTTTCGTGATCAGGGTATACAATAGGGCTTGCTTTCCTATAAAGAGGGCAAATTGGAGTAATCCCAAATTCTTCAGAATTTGATCTTATTATTGGGCCACCTGCAGAATAAGAATAAGCGGTAGAGCCAGTTGGAGTTGTAATGATAACACCGTCTCCAGATACTATATATTTATAGCCAGAAATTTCAACTTTGACCTGGGATACTCTTGTCGCAACTTCAGTTCTTATTACGATATCATTTAGAGCCTCTACAGTTCTATTATTTATCTTGCATGATATCATAGAACGTTCTTCAATAGAGTGGTTTTCAATTATATTTGGAATACTGTTAATTTCTTCTGGAGTTATCTCGTTTAAGTACCCAATAGTTCCCACATTTACTCCGAGAATGGGGGTATCTCTGTATCTTCTCACAGATTTTAATATGGTACCATCCCCCCCGACAGATATCAACAACTCCACGTCACCGACTTTCTTTGAATAGTTGTTGTGAGGAAAGTGTTTGATTAAAGTTTCATCAAAAAGGACTTCATGTTTTTCTTTTAGGATATCTGATATTTTTCTAGCAGTTTCTAATGCTTTTTCCCTATCCGTCCTAGAGATAATACCTACTCTCAAAATCATCTACCTTTTATTTTTAATAATACAAGTAGTAATAATAATGAAGCCAATCCTCCAATAGTTACGTAAACTAGAGGGTTGAGAGGATTTTCTTTTGGAATTGGTTCAGAAAATGGTGCGCGAGCATCTTCCGAGTAATTCATCTGCCTTATTTCATCACTGCCCCCTAGACCTTCGGACAACATTTTTGGTTGGTCAGATTGAAACATTTGAAAAATGCCTGGTGCACTGAAACCTATTCCCAAAATAACAACTAAGAACATCACTAACAAAGCTGTTGGTGCAGGTATATATGATGTTTTAAGACTGGTGGAAAGACTCCTTACAGTTTCTTCCTTTTGAGAGGGAACAATTAATATGGCTGTTTTTTTAGGCCCATAATACTTTATATCCTTAAATTTTCTAGAAAGTTTTGTATCTACTACATCGATTATACCAATTTCCATCAATCTTTCTATGTGAAACATAACTGTAGGCATCGGGAGATCTAACTTCTTTGCTAAATCCCCTGCTGATTGTGGTTCAATAAAAAAAGCATCTATTATTCTTCTTCCATTATCATTTGCAAGTTCCATGGCAACAATCTTTGCCTTTTCATCATCTGTTGATATAACATGTAGTACATCGTCCAAAGTTGCCATAAATACTATATTTTATTACATCTTTAAAAGGATATCTTAAAATTAAAGGGAAAAGATTTTTATATTGGCCTAAATCCTTTAAACTCCGGAGAGTGGAAATTACGCATAATAAATCAATAATATTAATGCTTTGTTTAATATTAGGATCTTTAATAATTAGTATACCAAATGCTCATGCTGAAGGATTTGTTTATTCCTTTGACTTTTCACCAAAATCACCTGATATGGTGCCTTTTGGGAAGATAGAAATGGTGTCTAGTATTGACATATCAGAGCAACTCACAACGATAAATAATCAGATATATTTGTCAGATGCGCCCCAAACTATTGTATTCAACACATCTATCCCAAAGTCAATTATTACTAACGTTCAGGTAATGTATCAAGATGCCAACTCCAGTTGGAATGATGTTGGAATCACTTTCGACCCTGATGTAGCAAATGCTAGATTTTCACTCGACACTGAAGGAAAGAAGGGAGCGGATGGTTACCGATTCACTCTAAATTATACGGTTAATACTTCTTCTATTTACACACTTAAACCCAACACCCTTCTATCATTTGAATACTTTTTAATAAATAAACTTGGGGAATCAGACTCTGCAAGTATAAATCTAACATTGCCTAAAGGATTTAAGCCACTTAATAATACCGGTTGGAGAGTTCAAGATGAAAGATTCATATATTCTGCACAAATCTCAAAGGCTTCCGGTAGTTTTTATACTATCTTCAACACGGACAACGACTACTCTGATTCTTTGGAATCCTTAAAACAGGAAATAGCCAATCTAAGGCAGGATAACGCTAAGTTATCAGAGACCATTCTAGAACTCCAGAGAAGTGTGGAGAGCTACAAGGTTGAAAATCAGAATCTTACAACAGAAATTGAAAATCTTAATGACAGACTTCTAAACGCTGAAGAAGAAAGAAAAACATCTGAGAGGATCTCTAACAATTTCTGGCAGTTCTCTTGGGGACTCACAATTTTGCTCCCTATATTACTCCTATTCTTTGCCGAACTTAGGACAAAGTCTGTGATAACATCGACACAGTTATTGATAAGCTCCATTGTGGGGACATTCGTAATTTTCTTGATATTGTATATACTATTCATAACTTAGTATGAAAAGGAGATATAAGAAAATAATTTAAAGAGAGTATATATTATCAAATCTACTGGCGATATGTATGTTTAGAACAATTAAGATTTATGTTTTATTGTTAGTTTTGGGATTATTTATTTTTAATCAAACAAACGTTAAAGCTGAGAGTTTCCTTTATTCTTTTAGCGTTACATCAGAAACTATAGATATTGGGCCTTCTGCTCAGATGAACATTTTGACAGATGTTAACATAGATAAAGATTACACTTATCTAACCCACCAAATAATAATTTCAGACGTTCAAGGTAATCTAATATTTGAGAATAGTATTCCTAAAGATATCATATCAAACCTAGAAGTAAGTTATAAAGATTCTAATTCATCATGGAACAAAATAGTTGTTACCCTTGATGAAAGCTCTACAAATACTAAGTTTACAATCGATACTGAAGGAAAGAGAGGGCTCTCAGATTATCAATTTAATATCATATACATTATTAACACTCAAACTATATTTAATCTAGCCCCAAATATTCTAAACTCATTTGACTACATAATTAATTCAGAATTGGGCCCTGAAGACCTTGCTACAATCAAAATAACGCTGCCAAGTGGCTACAAACCATTTGACTCTACAGGGTGGAGACTTCAAGGAGGTAGATTCTTCTACTCAACAGTTATCTCCGGATTAGAAAAGAATTTCTATTCTGTTTTCTATCAAGAGGAAGATTATGGCGGCTCAATTGATGCCCTAAAAAATGAAATATCAAAATTAACTCAAGAGAACGCCAAATTAACAGAGAACATTATTGAGATGCAAAGATCTGTTGAAAGCTACAGAGTCAAGAACGAAGAATTAACGGTAGATATCAAGGATTTGAAAGATGAACTAATTAAGTCAAAAGAGGAACAGCAACAGGCAAATATGAATACTGCAAGTTTCAGATACCTCTCATGGGGATTGACTCTTTCACTCCCTGGCATGCAATTTTTCTTAAATGAATTGAGAGAAAAGAATAAGATATCTCCAACACAGCTGCACCTAGGTTCTGTAATAGGAACTTTCATAGTCTTTATGTTACTTTATGTATCTTTATTTCTTTAAATTTTATATTAAAAAATTAAATTTAATCGGATTTTCCAAATCCTAGTATTTTCATAAAAGAGAACATAGGGTGTGGTTTTGGTAGTATTTTGACTACAGGTTTTTGGCAACCGGCATATTTAAAATATACGTCTCCTTGTTTTACTGCCCTATATGTTACTGTAAGTGTTCCTGTTCCTGGGTCACATTTTGAACTCACTAAAATCGCCTTATCCGAATTTGTTTCATCTTCATTTTGTAATACTATTTGTGAAGGATTTACGGAACATGAACCAGGGGTATAATCAACTGAAACAATTGTAATGAATTCGCCTACATGGACAGTATCGTTAGTAGCATAAAACTCCTTAACGCAACATCCAAGAATTGACCCAATTCCAATAGTACTTATCAATAAAATCAAAGATATAACTACTACAGATAGTTTTTTCATTTTTTTACCTCGAATTTAGTATTAGTAAACTCTATATAAAGTTTTGGTAATCAATAATTAAAATAATAGGTCGCTGTTAATCGACTGAAATCATTACTTCCGTTGATTTTATAACAACTTTAACCTTTTGCCCTTCTTTTAATCCCAAAGATTCTACTGCGTCTCTTGTGATCATTGAAGTAATTATTGATGGTTTTGTAACGTCTACTTTAACGGTAGCTGCAACTTCTCCCTTTTTTATTTCTTTAATGACTCCTTCCATACTATTCCTTGCACTAATAACCATTTTACCACCAATAACTAAATTGAAATTTTAAGTATTTAAAGGTATTTAAGTAAGGTAAAAATAGAATGAAAGACTTTAAATTTTAGGAACATTAATTAATTTGTAGGTAAAATATATCATAAAAAATAAAGGAGACTGAAATATCTAAAAAGAGAATCTATTATCAGAAATGCATTCGTCTTTGTCAATTTTATTGGGAAACCAACCATCTTTTACATCTGGCCTTTGATCGAAATGTGATACATATGGTTTAATATCTAATACTGGCGTTTTATCAATAATATCGATTCCTGAAACATATATCATATTGCCCTCTATTTTCTCAACGGCAAGGAGAGATAATCCAATGCTATTTGGCCTTTTAGGTGCTCTAGTTGAAAAGATTCCTCTTTCAACGTCATCGAGAAAGGGCTTTATTTTTAGTGAAAATCCTTTAGAAAGATGAAAATGATAAATCAAGAAAATATGTGAGAATCCATCTAGGTCTTTTAAGCCATCAGAAAATTCAGGAAATATTTCTATTACACCTTTGTTATTAGAAAACACGGATTGTATTGGAACGTTAATCCCCTCTTTAAATTCTGAGTGGACAATTCCAATTGGAGAATAACATACTTTTTCCATAAAATTATTTTTAAGATATTTTTTATAAGTATATTTGAAAAGATAAATTAGAAATAGTCAGAATGCTTTTTTAAGAAATTGTAAAGTTGCTTGTCTTCTTCTCTTTTATTAAGGATAGAATATATGTTGTGAAGATTAATGTAAATATCTCCAATTTGAGGATGATCTGGCCCATACTCATGTATTAGGATTTGAAGCGCTCTTGTGTAGAGTTCTTCAGATTCATCGAATTTTTTCATTTCTTTTAAGAGGTTGGCAAGAGAGCATAGTATCGATATTATCTGACAATTTTCTTTTCCATAATCTTCCTCTTTAATCCTTAATACTCTTTTGTATAGTTGTTCTGCTTCTGGATATTTACCCTGAGACTGGTAAACAAAAGCAAGATTCTGCAAAACATTCAAAACAACTGTGTCCTTTCCAGAGAATACTTTCTCAAATATAGAAAGAGCTTTCTCATAAAATGATTCTGCTTGGGGAAAGTCTGCCTGGAACTGTGAAATGAGGCCAAGTAAAAATAAACTCATGCCTGAAGTTGAGTGATATGGTCCGTATACGTCAATAGCTTCGTTTAATGATTTTTTTGCAAGTCTTTTTGCTTCTGAATATTTTTCCATCTTTAATAATCTAATAGAAGCATTATAGAACTCTTCCCACAGTGTGAAACTTCCGCCTTCAATGTCCATCAGTTCACTATCCCTAACTCTATATTTGATTACATTAGGCATCTATATAAATATTATGGGCTTTAACTAAAAGGAATTGGGAATAATTCATATTTTTCTTAATAGGTGAATATGAATTCAGTTAATTTTAAATATCGTTATATTGTAAAAAACATAACGAGGTGATATTTTGAATAAAAGAAAAACATATCTTAAGATATCGGCAGTATTCCTCATTGGAATAATGGTGGCTTTAACCTTAGGTTGTACAACATCTGAGCCTAAGACAATAAGCGTATTCCACGCCGGAAGTTTGGCTCAGCCATTCCAAGCTGTTGAAAAAAATTTTGAAACGGCAAATAAAAATGTAGATGTTCAATTGGAAGCAGCAGGTAGTGTAGACACAATCAGAAAGGTAACTGAATTGGGAAAACAAGCAGACGTCATTGGTTCAGCAGATTATAGATTGATACCTCAAATGATGTACCCAGATTATGCTGACTGGTATATTGTTTTTGCTACAAACGAGATAGTTCTCTGTTACACTGATAAGAGTAAATATGCTGATGAAATTAATGCTGACAACTGGTATGAGATATTACAGAAACCTGATGTTCTTTGGGCATTTGGAAGTCCAAATATAGACCCCTGTGGTTACAGAACAGTAATGACAATAAAACTTGCTGACCTTGCTTACAATAAACCAGTATTCGATAATTTACTTGCAGCCCACACTGCCATTACAATCAAAGAGGAAAATGGAGTATATATGATAACAACTCCTGAGGCATTAAACCCAGATACAAAATACGTTACAATTAGAGACAAGTCTGAAGATCTAGTTTCTATGACAATTGCAGGTGGAATTGACTATGCATTTGAATATAGGTCTGTTGCAGAACAGAATAAATTAAAATACGTTGAATTACCCCCTTCAATAAATCTAAAAGATGTAAGATACGAATCAACTTACGCTAAAGTTAAGGTAATAATATCAAACGGAACCACTCAAACAGCCGCACCTATAGCTTATGGAATTACAGTTCCAAAAAATGCACAAAATAAAGATTTGGGAATCAAATACGTCGAACAAGTTATAAATGAAAATGGACAGAAGATTTTCAGAGACATGGGACAGCCACCCACAGTTCCTGCATTAGGATCAGGAAATATCCCAGAGCAATTAAAGAAATATGTAGAAATGATAGATTAAGGAGGCCTTAAATATGTTTTCGGAAATTAGAAGAAATCCTCTTCTAATTCTTTTTTTTATTTTCGGAATGTTGATAGTAGTTTATATAATAGCTGCATTATCAAATATGTTGTATAGCCAGTTAGTTCTCCATCCAGGAGACTTTATCGCAATTATAAAAGATCCAGATGTACTAAAATCTATCTGGTTAACTTTGTATACTTCATTCCTTGGAACACTTATAGGAGTTATACTAGGTATTCCTCTTGCTTATATTCTTGCAAGATATGAATTTCATGGAAAAGATATCATAGAGGCAATAGTAGACATACCCATTATTATCCCACATACTGTAGCAGGGATAGCTCTTTTTTCTTTGCTTATGAAAAGGGGCGTAGTCGGGATGGCATTTTCTAAAATAGGCATAGTTTTCCAAGACAACATGTGGGGAATTGTTATGGCAATGTTTTTTGTAAGTTGTCCCTTTTTTGTAGGCACTGTTAGGGAGGGATTTAAGAGTGTCAATCCAAATCTAGAAAGTGTTGCAAGAACTCTTGGAGCTTCCCAATGGAAATCATTCTATCAAATAGCCCTACCATTGACTTCACGCCATATATTTTCTGGAGCAATTATGTCATGGGCCAGGGGAATAAGCGAATTTGGTGCAATTATAATAATAGCATATTACCCAATGATAGCTTCAACTTTGATTTTGGCAAGATTTAATACTAACGGGCTGTTAGGTTCACAGCCAATTGCAGTCCTATTGATTATAATTTGCTTCATTACGTTTGTTGCTTTGAGGTTAGTTTCAAAGAGAGGGAGAAGAGTATGATACATATAGAAAGTCTAAGTAACAATTGGGGAGATTTCACATTAAAAAACATATCACTTGATATCAGAGAAAGTGAATACTTTGTTATCTTGGGGCCAACTGGAGCAGGAAAGACTTTATTACTAGAAATAATTGCAGGTTTGTATTTCCCCAAAGAGGGAAGAGTAATGATAAATGGTAACGATGTCACTTTTACCTCTCCAGAAAATCGAGGATTGGGATTTGTTTATCAAGACTACGCCCTTTTCCCCCACCTAAACGTTAAGAAAAATATCGAATACGGATTAAAGTTGAGGAAAGTTCCTGAAGAGGAGAGGGAGAAGAAAATTTCAGAGCTTGTAAAAATGCTTAAAATCAACCACCTTTTGCATAGAAATACTGAAACATTGAGTGGTGGAGAAAAGCAAAAAGTTGCATTGGCAAGAGCTTTGGCCATAAATCCCAAAATTATTCTTATGGACGAACCTTTTTCAGCCCTTGATGAAAACACAAAATCAAGACTTATTTCAGATATGAAAGAACTTCATAGATCAGAAGGGATAACTTTTGTCCACGTTACCCACAGCCAAGAAGAAGCTATACTGCTTGCAGACAGAATAGGAATTATGATGAAGGGGACAATTGTCCAAGTAGGAAATCCTGACGAAATATTTTACAAACCAGTAACAAAAGAAATTGCTCAATTTGTTAAAATTGAAAATATTTGGGAAGGAAAGATTACTGATAAAAAAGAAGAGGAAGTGGTAGTTGAAGTTAATGGAAACGAAATAGTAGCTTTATCTGACCACTTCAAAGTTGGACAAGAAGTGAGGCTGATAATAAGGCCAGAGGACATAATCTTAGGCAAGGGAAACACAAGCGCTAGAAATAATTTCAAAGGAAAAGTAACTTCTGTAATAAAACATGGTTTTTATTATATTATACGAATTGATTGTGGATTCCAAGTTGAAGCTGCTGTTACAAAGCAATCTATAGAAAATCTAAATATCAAAGAGGGAAAAGACATCAATATATTTTTTAAAGCCACTGCGCTTCAGCTAATTAAGAGATAGAATATATTAGATGGGATCCTTTGAAGTTCTTAAAACTTGATACTTATGAAGAAACGATGAAAAAAATTGAGGATAGCATGTCCTTTGAATCAAAATCGGAAGATACACCTATCGCATCTTCTTTGAATAGGATTTTATCAGAAGATTTAATTTCGCCTATTAATGTTCCCCATTATCCGAAGTCCCAAATGGATGGATATGCAGTAAGATCAGAAGACACATTTGAAGCTAGTGAAACTTCTCAGGTAAAACTAAAGTTAATTGAAACTATAAACGCAGGTAGCGCCCCAAGATATCCTATAAAAAAGAATACCTGTTCATACGTAGCTACAGGAGCGCCTGTTCCAGAGGGTGCAGATTCTGTTGTTATGATAGAAAATACTCAACTTCAAGGGGGGTCTATCATGCTTTCTAGAGGAGTAACTCCTGGAGAAAATATAATGAAGGTAGGGTATGATATAAAAAAGGGAAATCGTATCTTGCCTAAAAATACCCTTATTACACCTAAAGTAGTTGGATTACTTTCAGGTCTAGGCCTTAAGAAAATCAAAGTATATAAAAAATTAAAAGTCGGAATTTTTTCAACAGGAAATGAGATTATAACGCCTTGGGAGAATCTTGACTATGGTAAGACCTATGATGTTAATTCTTTTTATATCTCTTCAAAATTAGAAAAGTTAGGTTGTGATACCTATAATCTTGGTATTGCGAAAGATAGCAAAGAAGAGATAGTTTCCAAGTTAAATGAAGCAAAAAAATGCGATATAATTATCCTTTCTGCCGGAGCGTCAAAAGGAGAACGGGATTTTGTCGAGGAAGCAATCAATAGTTTTGGTAACTTAATAATTCACGGCATTAGTATCAAACCAGGAAAACCGACATTAGTTGGCCGAAAAGACAACAAACTGATTTTTGGACTGCCTGGACACCCGACATCTTCATTTGTGCTATTCAATGTTTTAGTAATGCCTTTTGTCTATAAAATGGCTGGCTTAGAAAAAAAATTAGAAGTTAAGAAATTTATTTCTAGCGAAAGGATTTATTCAACTAGAGGGAGAAAAGATTTCTTACCCGTTATGATCAAAGGAGAAGAAGTTTTATCCGTATTCCGCGGCAGTGGTGCAATATCAAGTTTTTTAAAAGCAGAGGGTATCGCAATAATTGAGGAGAACACTGAATTTGTAGATAAAGGAGAAGAATTAGAAGTAATATTGTTGGAAGATTAAAATGTCAGAATTGCCAGTGAAAGTACTTAGAGTAGCTTTAACTCAAAGATGCAATTTAAATTGCATATATTGTCACCATGAAGGCGAGTGCTCTCAATCAGATAATGGCAAGAAAGAGATAACAAAAGAAGAAATTGAAGATCTACTTAAAGTTTCTAAGGATTTAGGAATTAAAAAAGTTAGATTTACAGGTGGAGAACCACTTTTGAGGAAAGACGTGGTTGAAATTATTCAAATTGCTTCAAAATACATGGAAGATGTATCTATGTCGACAAATGGGGTTCTGTTGTGTGAAAAAATCTCAGAATTAAAAGAGGCAGGGATATCAAGAATCAATGTAACGTTGAATACTTTAAATGAAGAGACCTATAAGAGTATTACGGGCAAGAATAAATTGCAGGATGTTTTAGATGGAATTGGAAAAACCTATGATGAAAAAATATTCCCAATTAAAGTCAACATGGTTGTAATGCAGAGGAACTATAGGGAGATTAAAAATTTAGTCAGGTATACAAAAGAAGGGATGGTCCTTCAATTAATTGAACTTATATCTGAAAAAAATGGAACAGATTCTAAATTCTATAGAGAAAATTATGCAAGCTTATTGCCTATTGAAGAGTATCTAGAAAAACATTCCATAAAAATTGTTGAAAGGCAAAAACAACGCAGAAAAAAATACTTTGTACCTCAAGAAATTGAAGTAGTAAGGTCAATGCATAACACCGTATTCTGTAACAATTGTATGAGTATAAGAGTAACAAGTGAAGGGGAGATAAAAAATTGCCTTTTTAGAAATGATAATCTCATAAAAATACAGGATTTCTCTGATCACGAAAAACTAAAAGAGTCCTTGATTTATTCTATTAAAACAAAAACACCTTACTGGTGCTGAAATGAAAGTAACAGTGAAATATTTTGCATTTTTTAAAGAGTTAACTGGTACAGCCCAAGAATTTGTTGAAATAGAAAAGGGAAAAACGACAAGGGACCTTTTAGAAATTATTTTGAACAAATACAGATTAAAATACAATACAAAAATTGTAATAGCTCTAAATCAAGAGTATATCAAAACTGATGCCAGATTAAATGATGGTGACGAAGTTGCCATTATGGTACCTTCAAGTGGTGGTTAGATATGATTAGAATCCAAAAAGAAGATTTCAGCATTGATGATGAATTAAAAAAAATAAAGAATGATAAATGTGGGGCTTCAG
Organism: Methanofastidiosum sp.; assembly: GCA_013178285.1. Taxonomy (NCBI): domain Archaea; kingdom Methanobacteriati; phylum Methanobacteriota; class Candidatus Methanofastidiosia; order Candidatus Methanofastidiosales; family Candidatus Methanofastidiosaceae; genus Candidatus Methanofastidiosum; species Methanofastidiosum sp. The sequence goes on along the minus strand of JABLXD010000029.1, from coordinate 15,087 downwards.
TTATATTTTTAGGATCAGTTAAATCTGAAATGGATGGAAAAAAAGTCATGAAAATGGAACTTGATGCTTACGCCGAAATGGCTGAGAAAAAACTAAGGGAAATTGAAGTTGATGCAAAGAAAAAATATGACATCATAGAAAGTTTAGTTATTCACAGATACGGGGAACTTTTTGTTGGAGACAATATAGTCTTAATAATAGTGAAATCAATAGATAGGACAAAATCATTTGAAGGGTGTAAATATATCCTAGAAAGGCTAAAAGAGGAAGCACCAATATTTAAGAAAGAATATATGGAAGGTAATGTATTTTGGCATGGGGGGATATGATCTTGTTTTCTCATTTATCAGACAAAGGAGTAAAAATGGTGGACATCACATCAAAAGAGGTCACAGTTAGAACTGCAGTCGCAGAGGGCGAAATAAAACTAAAAAAGGAAACTATTAAGTTAATAAAACAAAATAAGATTACAAAAGGAAATGTTCTTACAACTGCCCAGATATCAGGTGTTCAGGCGGTAAAAAAGACCCCCAATATGATCCCACTTTGCCACCAGCTTCCGATTAATAAAGTGGATATAGAGTTTGATTTAAAAAATGAATCAATTAGCGTGACTTGCACAGTGAAGACAGAATCTAAAACGGGTGTTGAAATGGAAGCCTTAACAGGAGTCTCTGTAGCCTTGTTAACCATTTGGGATATGGTAAAGTCAAACGAGAAGGATTCTTCTGGCCAATACCCAGATACAGAAATTGGGCCTATAAGAGTCATTAAAAAGGAGAAATAATCATGTCTTCTGTAGAGCATAAAAATAAAGCCCCTAAAAGTTTAAATTATGCTATAATCACTATATCTGATTCTTGTTATAATGGTGTGGCAGAAGATAGGTCTGGCAAGTATATCTTAGAAAAATTATCAGAAAATAATCATGTTGCAAAAAAAATAGTTGTGCCTGATGAAGAGGATAAAATAAAGACGGCCATTTACGATTCTCTAGAAGGTATAGATTGCATAGTTACAACAGGAGGGACAGGGATCACAAAAAGAGATGTAACTATACAGACTATAAAAAAAATTATAACTAAAGAAATAGTAGGTTTTGGAGAGATTTTCAGGTACCTAAGCTATAAGGAGATAGGATTCCCAGCGATTATTTCTGGCGCCATTTGTGGAACGATTGATGACAAAATTATTTTCTGTCTTCCGGGGAGCCTAAATGCTGTAAAACTTGGAACAGATATTATCAGTTCAGAAGCCACACATTTAATAAAACACTTGAGGGAATAAATGAAAGAGTTCAAATCATTACTACCTTACAACAAAGCATTGGAATTAGTAAAAACTCATTCTAAAGAATTTGAGTCTGAAACAATCGAGTTAAATGATTCACTGGATAGGACCCTTTCTGAGGATATAGTTTCACCTGTTGATTCGCCCGCATTTGATAGATCTGCTATGGACGGTTATGCTGTACAGGCTAGGGATACCTTTCCCATATCCGAGGGTTCGCATGTTACTTTAGAGATTATTGATTCTGTGACTGCTGGAAAGGTATCAAATAACGAAGTGTTGACTGGTACTGCCATAGAAGTAATGACAGGTGCAATGATACCAAAAGGTGCTGATTCTGTAGTAATGCAGGAATTTGCAGAAAGGGATAACGATAAAGTTAGAATCTACAAAAAAGTTTTCCCGTATCTGCACGTTTCAAGAAAAGGGGAAGATATACGAAAAGGAGATCTGATATTAAAAAAAGGTACAATAATATCCCCTGAACATCTCTCCCTGTTAAAATCACTTGGAATTAAAAATATTCTTGTCAAAAAAACTCCTAGAATTTCAATCATTGTAACAGGTGATGAATTAGTTGAAGACGCAAATGAAATTGAAGCTGGTAAGATAATTGATTCAAATTCAATAATGTTGTCCGCACTGTCAAAAAAAGTTATGTGTAAAGTAGTTCATCAATTTAGAGTTGCTGATGACGAAGAGGAAATATTGAATGCTATAAAAACTTCAAAAAAAGACTCAGATATAATATTAATAACTGGTGGAAGTTCATTTGGTAAAAAAGACTTTATTCCAAAAATTATCAATGATATTATATTTCATGGTGTAACTATAAAACCGGGTAAGCCAATAGGCTTTGCAATTCAAGGTATTCCGATATTCATAATGTCTGGATACCCTGTAGCTTCTTTTGTCCAGTTCTATCTATTTGTCATACCATATCTAGAAAATATTTTGAAAACAAAAATAATAAACTCGGTGGATTTGCCATTCTCTGAAACTTATTCCTCTGAGTTAGGCAGAGTAGAATTTGTAAGATGTGTCCTAAAGGATAGTGAAATCTTTCCAATAAGACTTTCTGGGTCTGGAGTTATATCATCTATTTCTAATTCAACAGGATATGTTCTAATAAATGAAAACATAGAAGGTATAAATAAAGGAGAGAAGTGTAGATTTTATTATTACTTATGATTACAACTCTATAATTTTATTCAATTCTTCTTTAAACTGTTCAACTGAAAGTGAATGGCTCATCATTTGAAGCATTGTAGAAAGATTAGATAATGTCATGAGGTAATATTGCTTTGTGTTCTCATCATCCTTGAACTCATTCAACATTTTAATAGATTCTTTAACTATGGTTTTACAATCTTCAAGATTATCGCATTTCATTAATCCGCCATAGACCATCTTTTCAAAATCATTTAATTTCATTTTTTCACCAGTTAATAGCTTTGATTTTGGTATAATGGATTACTTATTAAACCTATTGGAAATAATCTGAATATATATTTCAAAATCCAAAAATATATAAGTCTAGAAATCCTAACATAATATAAAGGCTGGGGAAAGATTTGATTAATTGTTTGATCTTTGTAATTAACAAATAATATCTGTGATTTCCTTTCCCTTGAGTCTAGATTGGAGGTATGATTATGCCAGAAAAGGATATTAAGATAATAAGAAAGGAAATAGCTACGATAAGAAAAAGTCTTGATGAAGTTGAAAAAAGATTGGACAATATAGCTAAAATAAAGATAGGCGATGAAATTTATGAAGGGCCTGTTTCAGAAGCGCCCTAAAAATTATTTTTATTTTTCTACTTTATGCATTAAGCAAGGCATTCTTTTATTGAATATATTTAAGTAGGATATCTAAAGTTAAAATAGTATGAAGTTTTCTTTGAGATTGCTCACATTAAACTTATTTTCATTGATACTTTTTTTAGTTGTATTGATAGAAATATTGAATGGTGGCACTTTAGTTACATTTGATCATTCCATGTCTACCGCAATACATCAAATTAGAAGTACTTCTTTAACTTCACTTTCAATAGTTATTGACATTGTATTTGATTTGATACCCATGGTTGCAATATCAATCTTACTGTCAATATTTTTCTTGAGAAGATATTGCAATAAATTTGCTTTCTTTTTTGGAATTACAATGTTATTTGATGCTTTTGTGGTACTAGTATTAAAAGAACTGGTCAAAAGACCACGTCCGTTAGGGGACATTATAACAAAAACGGATTTTGGATTCCCCAGCGGACATACAGCCAATGTCGTAGTATTTTTTGGATTTTTAACTTATCTGGCTATGCATAAGATTAAATCTAAAACATTTAAAGTAATTATTATTAGTTTGTCCTCTTTTATGATTTTGCTAATAGGATTCTCAAGGATTTATCTAAATGTTCATTGGCTAACAGATGTCATAAGTGGATTTGGATTAGGTGTGTACATCTTGACAGGGAGTATCATGTTAAAAGAATATACTGGAAAGCTAAAATGTGCCTCTAAAGACAATACAATTCTTTTAACTAGAAAAAATGTGTCTGATTTTACAGTTTTTTTAATTTGATTATAAATGTAGATCCACACGGTTTATTATCTTCAACTGTTATCGATCCACCGTACCTTTCAATTACTTTCTTCACAATGAATAGGCCCAATCCACTACCTCTACTTTCACCAAAACTTGAACCTTCGTCAAAAATATTGTCTTTTATATCATCAGTTATTCCAGTTCCGTAGTCAGAGATTATAATTTGGCATATGTTTTTCTTGTCCTTAATTGAGACATCAACCCTATCTGTCTTTCCGTGTATTACGGCATTCCTTATTATATTGTCAAAAACAGAAAATATGGCATCGTCAGTACCAATCTCACAATTTCCATTTATATTGAATTGAATTTCTTTATAATCCTTTGTAACTTCCTTAATGACTTCATTGAGCTGATATTTTTCTACATGTGATCCTGAAATAAGTGCTTGCTCAAGTTCCCTCATCCTTTCTATAAGATTTATACTCTTATTGATGGCTTTTAATGCCTTTTGTTTTAATCTTTCGTCGGTCTCTTGCATCAAGTCGATTGCTGTAAGGACTATAGTAAGATCATTTAGAATATCGTGCCTTAATATTTTATTAAGAATTCTTAATGTTTCATTTAATTCTATTAATTGTTTCTCATATAATTTTCTAGTTGTTACGTTGTGCACGAGTCCACGATATCCCATGATATTTCCTTTGTTATCTCGCCAAGGTGTAAAAGAAATTAGGGAGTATATCCTTTCCCCTTTTTTTGTTTTTAGATTTAAAGGGTACTCCTTAACAGATCCCATTTCTTCAACTTTTCTTTGAAATTCAACTCTTTCTTCAGGTGATTCATAAAACTCAATAATATTAGAACCAATCAAATCATGTATAGGAATATCAAGCAATTTTGCTGCTGCTTCGTTTGCATCTATAATCTCGCCATCTAAATTAGTGGCCCAAATTGCATCCATTGATTCTTCAAATAAAGTACGGTACTTCTCTTCACTTTCTCTTAGTACGTTAGATGATTTTTGTATATTTTCTATCATTTCATTAATCTTTGATGCAAGAGAATCAATTTCGTCGTCTCCTTGAATTTTTAATCTAGAAGAATAATCATTTGTAGTTGAGATTTCTTTCACTTCTTTTTCAATTGTATAAATTTTAGAGAGAATCCCTTTTTCCAAAGCTAGAATGAATGCAATTCCAAAAAGAAGGCTAAATCCCAACATTGTTAACAAAAAAGAGATATTTCCTTTTTTTGATGCCATGTATAAATCTCTTGGAACCTCTATTTCTAACAAAATCCCGGGTCTTCCATATATATCTTTTAAAATGTGGTATCCACGAATTTTTGAGTCGCTAATTACTTTTGAATAGCCCATTTTATTTTTTTGTAGGTCTGGGGAGGGATTTTCTAGAACTGAATCCGATTCAGGGGACCCTATCCTATACAAATTAATTGGATTCGGGGATATGTCTGACAAATCACTTATTAGTTTCGAATCTACAAATCGTCCGAGGATAAGAGTTCCGGCTATTGGCCCTGTTGAGTCACTTTTTAAGATAGGTTGAGATGCCAAAATAACGGCGCTTTCTTTGGTATCTATTATCCCTTTGATAGAATTATCGGGGTCTAATATTGAAAGTAGTTCAGAGTTAGATAATATATCCTCTAAACTCTGTGGAAAATCAATTTCTTTATTTTCAGTTAGGTCAAAAGCTTTTTTATAGATTATTTTGCCATTAGCATCCTTTATGACAAAAAAATTAATTCTCAGGGTGAAAAAAGTATCATCCATTAAATTATTATTTATATATTCTTTGTTTTTATCGATAGCAAAATAATAAGTATCGTTCCAAAATGCCCAATCAACGGTAATTGAATCTAAATTTGATATTTCATGATTAATTAGTTTTACTGATTTTTCAAGTTCTTTTGATACAGTATCATTTTCAATTTCATGGGTTCTTTCTACCATTAATAATCCAGAAAATAGAGAAATCAAAATAGTTGGAACTATAATCATTAGAACAATTAATCTACTTTTCTTCCGAAGATTCAATTGAATATCCCCTATTTTTGCACTAGTTTTAAAATTGAAAAGGAATCAGTTATATAAGTTTTACTTTTTTAGTTTATTGCTTAAAAAATATAAGAACTATAAAAATAAAATTTAATCGGGTACAATATGTGCAGAAGTTGCTTTAAAAATAGCATAAACCTGAGTTCCCTCTCTAAGTTTTAGAGTCTCTTTTGATCTCTTTGTCACCATTGAAACAAGATCATTATCTAGTCTTATACGAGTTAAAGCTCCCAAATCTTCCATCTCAGCTATATTTCCAGATATAATATTTTGGGCACTGTTGTCAGAATTATTTTTTGAGATAATTATATCTTCAGGCCTAATACATATCTTTACATTTCCATTATCAAAATCTGAAAAAGCAAATATTTTACCATATGGCTCTACTTCTATTTCTGCTAAACCTCCCTCGTTTTTGCATATTTTTCCGTTTAGTATATTTTCAATTCCAACAAATTCTGCTATTTTATCATTCAATGGTTTATTAAAAATTTCAGCAGGAGTTCCTACTTGAACTAACTTACCTTGCATTACGATAGCTATCCTGTCTGCAAGAGCCATTGCTTCAGTCTGATCATGGGTAACATGAATTACTGTAATGTTAAACTCTTTTTTCACACGTTTTAGCTCTTCGCGTAAATGATATTTGGTCCTTGAATCAAGTGCCGATAATGGTTCATCTAAAAGTAATATGTCGGGCTCTGTAGCGATTGCACGTGCAATAGCTACCTTTTGCTGTTCGCCACCACTCAATGTAGACGGATATCTGTGGGCGAGATGTGTGACCCCTAATAACTCTTCAAGTTTCTCTACTTTCCTTTTTATCTCATTTTTATCAACTTTTTTAGTTTTTAATCCAAATCCAATGTTTTCTTCGACTGTTAAAAATGGGAAAAGGATATAGTCTTGATATACCATACCAATATTTCTTTCTCTAGGAGGTATGTGGGTAATATCTCGATTATTTGAAAAGATTCTTCCTTTATCTGGTAAAAAAATACCTGCTATAGTCTCCAGCAAAATGGATTTACCTGCACCAGTAGGCCCTAGTATCACAAAATATTCTTTATCATATATTTCGAGAGAAACGTTACTTAAAAAAAATTCGCCTAAATCTTTTGAGATATTTTCTATTCTTATAATAGTACCACCTTCTTATCAAAAAACACGAGCAAACCCCCCATATTTTTCAAAGATAAACAGAGAAATAAGTGAGATAATGATGAGTATTGTAGCCGAAGCAATGGCCAAATTAAGTTCTCCGCATGACATGTTCAGATACAACGAGATGGGTAGTGTTTCTGTTTGCATACGGGTAGCCCCTGCAATCATTAAAGCTGCCCCAAATTCGCCTATCCCTTTTGACCATGTTATAACAGAGCCTGCCAAGATGCCATTTTTTGCCATAGGTAGTGTGACTTTCCAAAAAGTTTGCCCGTCTGTACAACCGAGTGTCTTTGAAACATGTTCATATCTAGGATTTATGCCCTCAAAAGTACCACGAAGTATTCTAAACATATACGGAACATTAACGAAAAATTGTGCAACAATAATTCCCAGGGGAGTGAATACCAAAGCAAGCCCTTGTTCTGAAAGAGTTTTTCCAAAAGAGGTTGTACCAAAAAAGATCAATAACCCCACTCCCGCTACCAAGGGAGGTAGAGCTAAAGGTACATCAAGAATTGTATTAACTATAATTTTTCCTGGAAATTTGTAACGGGCAATAGAATAAGCGACAGGTATTGATACAGCAATACAAAGTAAAGTGGAAACTGCAGATGTTATTAAACTTAACTTAATAGCAAACTGTATTTCCTCACCAAACAAACTTGATAATAAAGCATTCCATGTGGTGTGGGTAACTACACAAAAAATCTGTGCCAGTATAAAGACAGTAAGTAATATAGTTACAAATATTAATGAAATTTCCATTTTTGATTCCTTAAGTTTCTTTAACATAATATCCCTTCTTTAATGACGCTCTATATCCTAAAAACTAATTAATTTTTCACTCGACGCAGGTTCTTCAAATTTTAATTAATAATGAATAAAGAAAAATATAGGATAAAGAAAATATCTTCATCCTAATCTACAATATCTCCTTCTTAATTCATTTCTCCATATGTTTCAGTTGCCATAGGTAGGATTTGGGTAGGCGGTGAATCCGTGTTTTTCAAATATTTCTTTTCCTTCTTTAGAGGTAACATAATCTACAAATTGTTTTGCAGTATTTGGATTTTTAGAAAATGTAGTAACTCCGATAGGGACAATTTCAATAATATTCTGGTTTGCAGGAATTTCGATTATATCTATTTCTTCAACGAATTTAACAGTGTCCCACCAATTCAAAGAGGCGTCTGCTTGACCCATAGCAATTTGTACCAGTACTTCATTCATTGTTGGTAAAGTAGCAATTACGTTTGGCCATACCTCTTCGTAAAGTTCATTCTTCTCTAATATTTCTACACCTAATCTGCCAATAGCGGCCGCTTTGGGATCGCCCCAAACTAGTTTTACACCAGGTTTGGCAAAATCCTCAAGAGAGTAAATTTTAGCAGGATTACCTTTAGGAACTGTTATTATTGGTATATGATAACATATATCTTGTTTGTAGCCTATTAATCCCTTGTCAGCAGCTACATCAATATACATTCTTTCGCCCGGCATATAACAGTCTCCTTCTTTTGTTAGTTCCATCTGACTAAGAAGGGCGTTAGAGCCAGCATAATTATATTTTACGCTTACCCCGTACTTTTCTTCAAATTTTGTTCCAACTTCATCCATAGGCTTTCTCATTCCTGCACCACAGTAAACCATAATAGAATCAACATGTTCTATATCACTGGTTGGTGTTTGGGTAGTACAACCAGAAAAAATCATGGTTAAAGTTAAGGCCAATAAGAAAATTATTTCAATTCTTTTGATGTTTTTTTCCACTTAAATCACCTCAGGGATTATGAATAATTATTCATTATAAATGTTTCGGTTATGTTAGTAAAAACATATCGTAAATAAAAAAAATATGCCCCAATTTAAGATATTGAACAAAAAATAATGAGGAATCTTTGAAGATCCAGAAAATATGTGAAGCCGTTGGGGAGCCAATTTAATAAATACGAAATCACTGGGAGAATGTATATATCTTAACTGCCAAATGTTAAGGTCATGGACATTCACAAGGGAAAAATAAGATATGAAAATCAAATGGCTCTGCTGGAGAATCAAACATCTGTGAAGAAAACAAAACTGCGATAAAGGAATTCAAGAGTTACCTAATAGCCACTAGAATTGGCTTGCATAGAACTATCAGGTACATGTCTTCGCTAAGATTAGTTTGCGAGAGGTATAAGGATAAGCCTTTTTCTGAGTGGGAATTAAAAGATACGACAGAAGTTCTAGAAAAAATTGAAATGTTAGATATATCCCTTCATACAAAAAATGAATTCCAGAAGGGCCTTAGAAGATTCTTCAAATGGTACAAGGGAGAAAAATGGGAAGGAATTGAACCCTTAAGAGGTAACAGAAGAGTTGATAGAAAACCCGATATTCTCACAAAGGATGAAGTATTCTCGTTAATTGATTCAGCTAAGCATCCCAGGGATAAGGCCATGATTGCACTCCTTTATGAAGGCGGTTTTAGGATAGGTGAGCTTGCATCGATAAGATTTAAGGACATAGAGTTCAACAAGTTTGGCGGCAAGGTCAAAGTGAGCGGAAAGACCGGGGAGAGGCTAGTCCCTTTTGTTTTCTCTGAATCCTACATTAAGAACTGGATGCAGATGCATCCATGCCCAGGGGAGGATACAGAACTCTTTGTTGGGCTAGGAATGAGGAATTATGGCAAATCCCTCTATTATGATGTCTATAGTCTCGTATTGAAAAAGGCGGTGAAAAATGCAGGACTAAAAAAGAAGATTACCCCACATCTTTTGCGACATGCCCGTGCCACACATCTGGCCTCAAAATTGACAGAGTCAGAAATGTGCCACTACCTTGGTTGGCAGATGGGCTCAGACATGCCAAGGATATATGTCCATCTTTCAGGGAGGGATATTGATAAGGCCATCTACAACAAAGTCTATGGATTTGAAACTGATGAAAAAAAGGAAAAAGAATCCCTAAAACCCTTAATATGCCCAAGATGCAAGGAGAACTGCGGCCCCACATCAGAGTTCTGCTACCGCTGCGGGATGTCGCTAGAGGAAGATAAAATCTTTGAAATAGAAAAACATGAAAAGGAATTAAAAAAATTCTTTTTTGAATGCGCTGAAAAAGACGTTGGACTCATAAAAAACCTCAACAAGTTTTTAGAATTCATTGAGGTTATTGACTCTGACCCAGATTTGAAAGAAAGGATTAGAAAGAAACAAGGAAGATAAAATAAAGTCTTATATATTTTTTATTTCGTATATGTTAAATTTCTATTTTATAATCTCCTAGATTAAGCGTAGATACAAATTTTCTGGCCCTATTTTTAGATCCATATCCTGACAATGTATTAGTCCGACCTTTGCATAATACAATCAGGTGATGCAAACGGCAGCAATTATTGAAATGAACGGGAAGAAGTTTGTTGATGGAAGTGAGATAATATCTGCTTGGAAGAGCGAAACTGGCTGGCACTGGTTTGCAACAGAAGTTTCTGAGATTAGACTAGTTGAAGATGATACCGGCGGCTCTATGATAAACGGGAAGCCCGAGAACGACATAATCTATTACGGCCTAGTTTTAGGGCCAACTGAGGAGTGGGGCTACTTCTCCGGTAGGGAACTAGAGATGGACAAAATGGTAAAAAAATTATTTTAAATTTTTTATTAAACGATCCTTTAACTTTACCAGCTTCTATTAAAAGATAAGGCCAATTCTTTTAATAGGATCTGGCCTTAAAAATAATTTCTTGTAAATCGTTTCTATTTAACTTAATAAACTATATCTGGAAATTACAACTTCAATAATTATTCTCTTCCGCCTTTTTCTCTTCTTTTAGTTTCTGTATCATTTCAGAACATTTCTTAGTTTCTTCCTCTTGTCCAAGAACTCTGTGTAAATTAGCTTTGTCATACCATACCAAAATGTACTTTGGATCAGCCTCTATGGATTTTTCATAACAATACAAAGCATCTTCATATTTTCTTATTATGTAGTAAGAGTATCCTTTAATATGCCAAACATCTGCAGAGTTTGGATTAAGTTCAAGGTATTTATCATAACAGTATATCGCTTCAGAGAATTTGCCTTGTTTTCTAAGTGCGTTTCCCATATTTCTCCAATATAGGGGCTCATTTGGATTAATTTGAATGGCCTTCTCATAGCAGTTAATTTGATCATCGTATTTTCTTTGTTCTCCGTATACTACACCTTTATTGTTCCAGGATGGTGCAAATTCTGGATTTATTTCTAAAACATTTTCATAGCATTCCAAGGCTCTTGAAAAATCTCCATTATCACTGAACTCTATCCCTTTTGAATTCCAAGAATAAACTATGTAATCTTTAGCGTCTTCATTTTCTGGATCTAATTCCAATGCTTTTTCAAGTTCCAGTATGGCTCTATCATAATCATCTTTTTCGTAAAACTCTATACCTTTATCGCAATGAATCATAGAGTAAGAAAGGTTAATGTATCTAACTGCTTCTGAGTCATTTGGTACAAATTCAAGATATTTCTCAAAATTGTGAATTGCTTTGTCATATAGTTTAAGTTCATATAAAGATGCAGCCTTACTATAATATGGATTTGGATCTTTGGGATCTAGCTCTGTAACTTTATCAAAGCAGTTAATAGCCTCGGGGTATTTTCCCATATTGCACAAAGTAAGTCCTTTGTTGTACCAAGCATGCGATAAGTTTGGATCTATATTTATCGCTTTATTGTAGCAGGCTATGGCTTCTGAAAATAATCCAAAATAATTCATCAATGTTCCCTTATTGTACCATACAAGGGCATTTTTAGGATTTATTTCTATTGATTTCTCATAACATTCCAAAGCTTCTTTGTTCATGTCTTTGGTCTGTAGGATAATCCCCTTGTAAAACCATACCTCTGCTAAATTCGGATTTAATTCTAAGGCTTTATCAAATTTTTCTAGCGCTTCATCATAATTTTCTTCATTGTATAAGGATACTCCTTCTGCAATATATTTTTCTGCATTTGGAGCGAATGCTGTCAAGCCAACTATTATTAGCATTATGACAAGAATTGGCATAACCAGTATGAGAGAATTAAGATTTTTGAATTTAGGGCCAATATTCTTTTTTGACTTTAAGTTAATGCCGCAGTAGAGGCAGGTGCTCCACTCAGAATTTATCTCCTTTTTGCAATTTGGGCAAATGGTTTTTTTGAATGACATGCAACTGGGGCACTGTATTGATTCTTCTTCTAGTTCTGCTCCGCATACTTCACATTTATTTCGCATATATCAAGCCCCATCTATTTCCTTGATTACGTCTGCAAAGAAGGAGAAAGATATCATGCTTATGATAAAGTACACTATTGCTGGCAGCAGCGAAAGCCCATTTGATAAACGCATGGCCAGGAATGGATTATAAAAGAAAAGGCCCATCGGAAGGAAAGATATAGCATGGTATCCTAGATTCAGAACAAAGAAAATCATCCAAGCACCCAGATATTTCTTAGTAATGGCGTATTTCTTTATCAAAGTGAAATTGAAGGCCTCTTCGAATTTATCGTGTCTGTAATAATTCAGAACAGCAATAGGTATTAAATACCATATATATGCTATTAAAACAAAAATAATAATTAGAAATGGCAATGCCTCAATTAAGGAATTGGTAAGGAGTGGCATCATTTGTTTTATCATAAAATCCATTATTTCAATTGCATCCTTAGGATTTATGGGGTTAGAAGTTGGCACAGGAAGAGAATCGAATTTTACTGACTCCATTCCTCTAATAACACTTGGTGCGATAACTTTGAAGAAAACAAAAAAGTAAGACACAATAATGGGAATTGAATAAATAAATTCTATTAAGTATCCTTTGAATCCTTTGACAAGCATATCCTTTAGGTCGCCCCATTCCGCCATCATCCCTGTTTGCACATCTTTCTTAATGTCTGAACATTCAAGTATATATCCAAAAGATATCCAATTAACAATAGGCACAAAACTGGCTATTATCCCGATGAATAGTTTCCTAAAATCAGAAAAAGGTTTTTTAAATGATATAGTATAATTTACCATTTGCTCACTGAATTGTATTATGCCTTTTCCCTATATTTAAGGATATGGAAAAAAATAGGGAAAATAGGGAAAGAGTTTATACAATATAACGCTTGTAATATAAGAGAAAATCCATTGTTTTAGGTTATATTACAACGGGTTATAACATTGGTAAAATTATAAAGTCTAACTTAATAATCTATAATTGATTATTCTTTGTATCCAAGTTCTTTTGCCTTGTTGAAACATTCTTGGGCTTCTGTATTTCTTCCAAGTGCTTGGAGTGCAACTCCTTTGCCATTCCATGCAGATACCTTATTTGGATCTAACTCAATCGATTTGTCAAAGCATTCTATAGCTTCGGAATATTTACCTTGATGATTAAGTGAATTTCCTTTGTTGGCCCATGAACGTGCATAAGTTGGATCTAGTACAAGTGCCTTGTCATAGCATTTTATAGCTTCGGAATATTTGCCTTGATAGCTAAGTGCAACTCCTTTGCCGTTCCATACAAACGCATCGTTCAGATTTAACTCAATTGCCTTGTCAAAGCATTTTATAGCTTCGGAATATTTGCGTTGTTCATTAAGTGAATTTCCTTTGTTGACCCATGAACGTGCATAAGTTGGATCTAACTCAATCGATTTGTCAAAGCATTCTATAGCTTCGGAATGTTCGCCTTGATAGCTAAGTCCAACTCCTTTGCCATTCCATACTGATGCATTATTTGGATCTAACTCAATCGATTTGTCAAAGCATTCTATAGCTTCCGAGTATATGCCTTGATGAATAAGTGCAACCCCTTTGTTATTCCATACTGATGCATTATTTGGATCTAACTCAATCGATTTGTCAAAGCATTCTATAGCTTCGGAATATTTACCTTGATGATTAAGTACAAATCCTTTGTTATTCCATACTGACGCATTATTTGGATCTAACTCAATCGATTTGTCAAAGCATTCTATAGCTTCGGAATATTTGCCTTGTTTTCTTAATTCAATTCCTTTGTTATACCATTCTACAGCCTCATCCTTTCCGGGAGTAGTTGTTACTTCCTCTTTCTGTTCTACAGTCTGATTAGAATGTGTTGTGGTCTCTCCGCATCCCGCCAAAAGCAAAGTACCTATCAGAACCAAAACTAATATAATTGCATTTGTTATTCTTATCGAGTTTAACCTTATTATTTTTTGTTTAATTATCATATTATTCTCCGTTTAATAGAAATCCCTATTATTCTGGTTTATTTTTAACTAATGATCCAGAATTAAGATTAATTTCAATTCCTCCAATTCTTTTTGAGAAGAAATTGTAAAGTCCACAGACGATTGCTGCTGCGATAGCCATGTATATTGCGGAAAAGATTGGATTGACAATAATTCCATTAAGAACGAGGCTTCCATAAAATGAAGGATCGCTCTGAAAAATTGTTGTGAATGGCCTGGCCACAGTCCAAAATACAATAGAAATTATCCCTGAAATTAATCCATATACCAATCCCACAATTGCAGCTACCTTAAAAATTGTTGTAAGCCTAAATCTTTTTAGAATGTATTTCATGTACTTTCAGCCTCGATTGTTGTATTTGGCACTACTCCTGCGTTAGACTCTTCAAATTCCGTTAGCTCAAAGATAACGCCACCTGTTTTTTTTGCAACAAGATTGTATATCCAAGAGTACAAGGCACCTGTCACTGCCCCACCAACAGTGTAGAATATGGGGTAGATAATGACTGACCATCTGCTAAAAAATATTCTAAAAAAGGATTGAAATAGTGGGTCTGAAATGGGCGGAATCCCCATCGACCTTGACATGGACGATATCAATGCCCCGATTAGCAATCCAAATGTAAATCCTACTAGAGCCCCAAAGGCCGTCGAAATTTTAACAACAGATTTTATTCCAAATTTATTGATTTCATATTCCAAAAAAATCACCTTTTATTTTTTCACTTTTATATGGCCTTTTCCCTATATTTAAGGATATGGAA
>JABLXD010000028.1 GCA_013178285.1 Methanofastidiosum sp. | reverse complement strand
TAGGCTTGTAAGGTGTGATAAGCCCATTTGCTCTGTTTCCTCTCCCTACTGAACCATCATCACCATTTTCCATTGATGATCCTGTTACTGTAAGGAATGCGCTTCCTCTTTCAACATCATCAGCTGTGTTAATATAGTAATCAACATCGCAACTTCCAAACTTATCTTGAAGAACTTCTTTTATCTGGTCTTTGAATGTTATATATTCTTTAATATTTTCAACGTATTTGTCAACTGTTGCCAATGCAATTGTTATTTTTGTATTATCTTTAATTCTTGCACCCATTACTTTAATATCTCTTCCTATTGCTGGATACTGTTTGTTCATTTTATCAGAGTTGAGGTATGTCTCTACGTCATAGACTAACTGCTCAACTTTAGTAAATGGATAAAAAGAAACACCAAAAGAAGTATCGTTTGACAATGGAATTGAATTTTTTCTACCAAAAACATCTCTTAAATCAGCAGAACCTTCTCCCATGAAGGATTCAATGCCAACTTTCATTTGCCCTCTAAAAAGTTCATGGATATATTTCTCCGTAGCCTCCTTTGCTACTTCATGAATTGGTACTATTTCGTCACCAACTTTTTGAGTGGCCCTACCTGAAAGTATAATAACTGGATCTTCTATTATTTCTCCGCCGGTAAACTTTGAAATTGCCTGTCCACCAACAACTTCTACTTGGTCCGTATTGTGGTGCATTATTGTCCCAAATTTTTTAATATAATACTTCGATAATTCATTGCTTACTTTTTGAGCGATTCCATCTGCAACAGAATCAGGGTGTCCAACACCTTTTCTTTCTACAAGTTCAAATTCGCCTTGTTTAATAACTTTTGGAGAAATGTATATATTCTTCATAATAACCACTATAACATTTGTAAAATTTCAACTTTCGGTAAATTTATAAAACTATCGGGTTCTAACGAAAAAGAATTATAGAATAATATTTTTAACTTAATACCAATACATTTTTAATAGTTTAAGTTTAATCTAAAAAGAGGGATTGTGTGGAACTAGGTGAATCCGAAATAGTCAAACTTAAAGTCGCAAGTGCTAGTCAGCAAGATGTAGGTAGAGGAATAGTTAGAATCGATAAAAGATACCAAGACATGATTGGCATTAAAAGGGGAGACATCATCGAAATTTATGGAAAAAGAAAGACTGCAGCAATAGTAGTTGATGCATATCCGGATGATAAAGATCTTGCTATTATCAGAATGGATGGATTAATCAGAAGGAATGCTAAAGCAAGTATGGGGGAATATGTTGAAGTCAATAAAGTTGATGCCAAAGAAGCAGGAAGAGTTGTTCTAGCCCCAACACAAAAGGGAGTGCAAATGGTTATCCCCGGGAATATTCTCCAAAGAAATATTCTGGGAAGGGCCTTGGTAAAAGGCGACATAATAAGCGTAAATAGCCAATCGAGAATGAAAGAAACTGGAGACCCCCTTTTTGATAAAATGATCGGCAACCTTCTTGAGATGACTCCATTCTCTTTAGGTGAGATGAGATTTATTGTTGTTTCAACTAGTCCACAGGGAATAGTAAGGGTATCAAGTGGTACTGAGATTGAAGTTAGAACCCAATACAGTGAAAGTGAAGAAAATGAAATAGCAGGCATAACTTATGAAGATGTCGGAGGTCTTAAAGATAAGATTCAAATTGTTAGGGAAATAATTGAATTACCTCTAAAACACCCCGAAATCTTTGACAGATTGGGGATAACACCCCCTAAAGGGGTATTGTTATATGGCCCCCCTGGTACGGGAAAAACTTTGATTGCAAAAGCTGTATCCTCAGAATCCCATGCACATTTTAAATCTATAAATGGCCCAGAAATCATGAGTAAGTTTTATGGGCAATCTGAAGAAAATCTTAGAAACATGTTCAAAGATGCAGAGGCAAATGCCCCAGCAATTATTTTTATAGATGAAATTGATGCCATAGCCCCTAAAAGAAGCGAAGTTACTGGTGAAGTTGAGAGGAGAGTTGTTGCGCAGTTACTTGCTCTTATGGACGGATTAAAATCTAGAGAGAAAATTATTGTCATTGCAGCAACAAATAGGATAAATGCAATCGATGAGGCTCTTAGAAGACCCGGCAGGTTTGACAGAGAGATTGAAATTGGCGTCCCGGATAAGAGTGGACGAAAGGAAGTTCTTCAAATACATACAAGGGCAATGCCTTTAACTGATGATGTAGATTTAAATGAACTTGCTTCTAAGACACACGGATTTGTAGGTGCGGATCTTGAAGCATTGTGTAAAGAAGCCGCAATGGCTTCACTTAGGAGATTATTGCCTGATTTGAATCTAGGTGAAACTAGAGTTTCGGAAGAACTTTTAGAAAAAATCAAAGTAACTAAAGATGATTTTGATAATGCCCTTAAGAAGATAGAACCATCTGCAATGAGGGAAGTAATGATAGTTACCCCAAATGTAAGATGGGATAGTGTTGGAGGTCTTGACGAAATTAAAAGAGAATTGATGGAAGCGATAGAATGGCCAATTAAACAGCCAGAAGCTTTTACAGGGATGGGCATAAGACCCCCTAAAGGAATTTTTCTTTACGGACCCCCAGGTTGCGGAAAAACATTATTGGCAAAAGCTGTTGCAGGAGAATCTGAAGCCAACTTTATTTCCATAAAGGGGCCGGAAATCCTAAGTAAGTGGGTTGGGGAAAGTGAGAAAGCTTTGAGGGAGATATTTAGAAAGGCAAGACAAGCAGCCCCAACAGTCATCTTTTTTGATGAAATAGATGCAATTGCCCCAAGAAGGGGTGGGGAAGAAGGAACAAGAGTTTCTGAAAGGCTAGTGAATCAACTTTTAACAGAGCTCGATGGATTAGAAGAGCTGAGCCAAGTAGTTGTAATAGGTGCTACAAATAGGCCCGATATGGTAGACCCTGGATTATTGAGGCCAGGTAGATTTGATAAAATTATATTAGTTCACGCACCTGATATCAAGGCCAGAAGAAAGATATTTGAAATCCACACAAAGAAAATGCCATTAGATAAAGATGTAAACCTGGATGAACTTGCAAAACTTACTGAAGATTATTCTGGTGCCGATATAGAAGCCATTTGTAGGGAAGCCGCAATGACTGCATTAAGAGAGGATATAAATTCTAAAATAGTTACAAAAGAACAGTTCATTGCTTCACTAAAGCAAATATCTGCAAGTTTACCTGAAGAAGTAAGGAGAGAATACGATAAAAGAAAATATGAAAAATTAGGCCATATATATGGCTAATTAAATCTTTCTTTTTATTAGAAACTCAGAGAAAGCCTTTAAGTAGAGTTTGGCTTCACTTTCTTCGAGATCCCTTTCTATTTCTTTCCAAGATTCAAGAACGATTTTATTTGCAGTTTCTCTAGATATCTCAATAGATCCTGTTTCTTTGATTAAATTAATAGCCTCTTCAATAATTTTCTTTTCTTTGGTGTGTGAATTCAAAATTTTGACTAATCTATCCCTTTTTGTTTTTTCTAAAGATAGCAAAGAATAAATTACCGCAAGACTTCTTTTGCCCTCGCTTATATCATTGCCATATGATTTACCAAAAGCCTCTCTTTCTTTTTCAGTTGTAGTTAAATCTAACAGATCATCTTGAATTTGGAATGCAATCCCAATGCTTTCTGCAAATCTTCCAAATCTATCCTCAGTTTCTTCATCTTTTTCTGATAAAGCTACAGCCATCCTGGCCGCCATTCTAGCTAGTGTACCAGTCTTAAACGCAGTCATTTGGAGATATTCTCCAACTTTTGGCTCTTTTTTCAGTAATCCTTTGTGCCATGTTATATCCAAAGCTTGTCCATAGTGAAGATTTCTCATTTCTTCTAGATAAATAGAATAGACCCTCTGAAGTATATCAATTTCTATCTTTCCTTTGTGTTCGTCGACAACTTGAAGGGGTAAGAAATACATTGCATTGCCACAGTTAATCGCTATATCCTCTCCGTACACTTTGTGAAGTGCAGGTTTTCCTCTCCTTAAATCTGCACCATCCTCGATATCATCGATAATTATTGTTCCATTATGTGCAATTTCAGGTATAACTAAAAAATCACTTATCTTCTTCATATCTGCGCCAAGTGCTTCAGATATTAAAAGGAAAAGAACAGGCCTCCACCTTTTTCCCCCATAACTAAGAAATTCCCAGAGGGGTTGGGATATGCCATAATTCAAAGCTTTAAAATCAACTTCATATCTCGATTTTGATTTAAAGTTATTAAGTCCCATTTCCTTAGGGACATATCTCTCTATAGTTTTTTCAATAAAGTTCTTCTTGCTCTCAATGAATTTAATAATATCAATATCAGACATGAACAAAATAATAATATACCTTTTATATCTTTAATGTAAATGCTATATCTAGAGGTAAGGATATTTTTATATCTAAAGCAATAAAGAAACTTCCATA
The DNA here is from genome assembly GCA_013178285.1 of Methanofastidiosum sp. Taxonomy (NCBI): domain Archaea; kingdom Methanobacteriati; phylum Methanobacteriota; class Candidatus Methanofastidiosia; order Candidatus Methanofastidiosales; family Candidatus Methanofastidiosaceae; genus Candidatus Methanofastidiosum; species Methanofastidiosum sp. Next base: position 36,923 of record JABLXD010000028.1, on the reverse strand, counting down.
GGTGAGAAATTTGAAAGAGTTATTGAAGAAACTATCAGAAGCACCGGGTGTTTCAGGTCATGAAAGTAAAATAAAGAAGATAATTAATAATGAAGTAAAAGACTATGTTGATGAGATAAAAGAAGATTCAATGGGAAATTTAATCACGATTAAGAAAGGTTCAGACAAGTTTAAAGTCATGATTGCAGCCCACATGGATGAAATAGGTTTTATGGTGAAATATATTGACGATAAAGGATTTATCTCTTTTGAAACAATAGGCGGATTTGATCCAAGAAGCCTTGGCTCTCAAAGGGTCATAATCCATTCTTCAAAGGGCGACTTTATTGGAGTAATAGGAATAAAACCTCCCCACATAACGCCCCAGGAAGAAAAAGATAGGGCATTAAAAGTAGAAGATTTAAGGATAGATCTTGGATTAAACACAAAAGAAGAAGTCGAAAAACTTGGTATAAAACCGGGGGATTCAGTTACTAGGGACATCTCATTTGCAAAACTTGGAAAAGAGAACATTGTAAGTTGCAAATCTTTTGACAATAGAGCAGGGTGTACAGTTCTAATTGAAATCTTGAAAAAAATTAAAAATCCCGATTATTCATTGTATGGAGTATTTACAACTCAAGAAGAAGTTGGGTTAAGGGGGGCTAAAACAGCTGCTTATGGGATTGATATTGATTTTGCGATTATAATTGACTCAACTGTCGGAGGGCCAATACCTAAAACTGAATCAGATAAAGTTACAATCAGCCTTGGAAAAGGCCCATCTATAGATCTCATGGACAGAGGCTTCATATTGAGTGAAAAGGTAAAAGAAATCTTGTTAGAAGCGGCAAATGAATCCGGGGTACAATACCAAACCCATATTTCAAGTGGAAGTACAGATGGGGCGGCTGTACATATAACAAAAGATGGGATACCAACTGCAGTAATTTCAATTCCCTCAAAATATATCCATTCAACTGTCGAAATAGTAGATTTAAATGATTTAGAAAGCACATTGAAGTTAGTAATGAAATCTATAGAAATAGCAAAAAATAAATTATAAATTTATTTTCCTTTTGAGAAAAGATACACTGAGACTGTTGTAGAGATAACTGAGACTAGCATAAGAACCGTCAAATCTAAAAACGCGCCCCTTTCTGTGACTCCAGTCATTACCCACCTCATTATGTCTACTCCATAAGAAAGTGGGTTGATATTAACTATCACGGATAGCCAAGAAGGCAGATTAGATATTGGAAAAATTGCTCCACTTAAAAGAAACATTGGCATTATAATGAAGTTAATTATTAAATTAAATCCTTCAAATGATTCCATTCTTGCAGCGATGATAATCCCAAGGCCCGATATAGTAAATGCTATGAAGAACATCAGCGGTGCTATCATTAAAAATTTAGTCAAAGTCAATTTTATTCCAAGAATTGGTGAGAAAATCAGAATTATCAAACCTTGTATAGTGCTCCTTGAAGCACCACCGATTGACTTTCCAATAGCAATTGATGTCCTGCTAATTGGTGCTACAAGCATTTCTTTTAGAAATCCAAACTGACGATCCCATATAATAGAGATTGCAGAAAACATCGATGAAAATAGAATTGTCATTACTAATATCCCTGGAAACATAAACTGTATATACTGTAAATCCCCAACTTTTCCGAATGCAGCACCTAATCCTGTTCCAAATAGTAAAAGCCAAATCAGTGGCTGAGCTATTGAAGAAACTAATCTAGACCGGTCTCGAATAAATTTTTTAATTTCTCTAAGCCATATGATATAGATCGCATTTAACATGTTATCGCCTTCCATGTGAAACTCTCATTCTGCTTATTCCATCTACAGTTTCTTCTCTTATCTGGCGCCCAGTTAATTTCAAAAAAACGTCATTTAGAGTGGGTTTTCTAACATTAATCGACGTGATTTCATAATTTCTTAAAGCTCTAAATAACTTTGGAACAAAGTTTTCCCCATTTTCTGCGTAAAGGTAAATTGTATCGTCTTTAATCTCTGGATGAATAGAAAAACATGTTTGAATAGCTTCTTTTGCACCTTCATTGTCAGATGTTTTTAGGGTTATCAAGTCACCTTTAAGACTTTTTTTCAAATTGTCTGGGGTATCCAAGGCGATTATTTTGCCGCGATCAATGATTGCTATTCTATTACAGTTCTCAGCTTCTTCCATATAATGAGTGGTCAAAAAAATTGTTATGCCTTTTTTTTCCTGTAATTCCCTAATATGTTCCCATATTTTATTTCTAGTTTGAGGATCAAGCCCGATAGTAGGCTCATCAAGGAAAAGGACTTTAGGATGGTGAAGCAAACCTCTAGCTATTTCGAGCCTTCTTTTCATTCCTCCGGAATAATTTTTTGTAAGTTCATCTTTTTTTTCGTAAAGATCAACCATTTCAAGTAAATCAATCATTCTCTGTTCTCTTGTATCCTTGGGAACATTGTAAGCCATACCATGAAATCTAAGATTTTCTTCACCTGTTAAATCTCCATCTAAAGATGGATCTTGGAATACAATTCCTATGGAATGTCTGACATTGTCTCTGTCATTTGCAACATTGTATCCCGATATTTTGGCATATCCTGATGTGGGTTCAAGAAGGGTACAAAGGATACTTATTGTTGTAGTTTTTCCTGCACCATTAGGCCCCAAAAAGCCAAATATCTCCCCTTCACTCACTTCAAAGGAGATGTTATCCACGGCTATTTTATCACCAAATTTTCTTGAAAGATCTTTAATTTCAATAATACTCATCCAATAAGCCCCCCATAGTGAAAGTTGTATTTACAACTAATTTATAAAAGTATCGTTGGATTTTTTATAGTACTTCAAGAGTTTTTAGTTTTCATTACTTGTCGCCTTTAACTTCTTTGATAAGATTCTGCGCTATTCTTGTTAGAAGCTTTTCAAGTATTTCTTTTTCTTCGTTAGTTAGACCATCAAGCATAATTTTGTCCAATGATGAAAAAATAGTTTTGCGATTATGTATTAATTCTTTTCCTTTCAAAGTAGTATAAACACGATACATTCTTTTATCTTCAACATTTTTTTCTTTTGAAATATATCCGCCTTTTAATAGTTTTTGAAGAGTTCGGGTAGTAGTTGTTTTATCTAGTCTTAACTCTTTAGACAGATCTTCCTGACATATACCTTGATTTTCATAGATACACATCAAAAAATGGAACGGCCCCCTACCTATCTCCGTATCTTTTAGTTCTTCTTTCATATATAGGTGGGAATACCGCATAATCTCTGAAAACCGTTTCCCAATGTTATTTTTTTTCGCGTTAAATCCCCCTAATATTATATAATAATTATTTTATGGCACCTTTAGCAAGATCTTCTAGAACTTCAAGAGGATTTTTTGCTTTGGTAACTCCCGAAGCTAAGAGGACACCTTCTGCACCTAGCTCAATAGCTTTTTTAACATCCTTTCCGTTTTTTACACCGGCTCCGCATAATACTTTAACTTTTGGAGAAATGTCTCTAATTGCCTTGACAGTGTTTTTGACAATATCTGGGTCTGCATCTGTTACAGATATGTCCCCTCCAATCAATTCTGGAGGTTCTACTGCTATAAAAGTTGGATTAAACATTGCAACGGCCTTGCTAACAGCAATGTTATTGGTGCATACAACAGATATCAGCCCCAATTCATTGCATTTATTCACAATTGATTCAATATCTGCTATCCTTAGTCTATTTTCCGAATGATTGATAAGAGTCCCTACGGCCTTAGAGACTTTAATGCTTTCAAGGGTAGTTTTTCCAGTTCCACTTCCAGGTTTTATATTGTCTGCGTGTTGTGAAAATACTTGTATTGATACTTTTTCAGAAATATACGACAAATCAACAAGTTGTGGAGCAATGGCTATATTAACGCCCGTTTTATTTGATACATTTTGACATATTCTTGCAAGTTCTAATCCTTTTGGCCCAGATATTTCATTGTAAATCTTAAAATTAATCAGAATAACTGGTGTTTTCATTTTATCACAATTAACTAAGTTAAGGGTCTGTTTTTATTCTTTTGCATGTTGTTCATACAAGAAAATAACTTAATATAACAACAACTAAAAGGCTCGGGAGCATGTTAACTACTCTAAATTTCTTTATCTCTGCAATGTTCATTCCAAGGCCTAAGAGTAATATTCCTCCAACCGCACTGAGTTCAACAATAAGTGCATCACTTAGATAGTTACTAACGTAATTTGCAAATAAAGTAATGCCTCCTTGATAGATTAAAAGAGGGATAGTAGAAAATAATACTCCAATTCCTAAAGCAGAAGCTAATGCAATTGATGCAACTCCATCTAATACTGATTTTGCAAATAATAAATTTGGAGCATTTCCGAGACCTTCTTCTATTGATCCAAGAATTGCCATCGGACCAATACAATATATCAATGTGGCCGTAATAAATCCTTCAGAAAACTTGTCACTGGAATTTTTAAGTTTATTTTTTAATTTTTCAGTTAAGCTCTCGAGATATTTTTCTATATCTAGGAGTTCTCCGATAACTGAGCCAATAATAAGGCTAAAAGCAACTATCAGAAAATTATTTGTTTTAATCGCCATCGTAATACCAAGTGTAATCGTAAATAATCCTATGACCTGGAATATAATTTTATTAACTTTTTCTGGGAATCGTGATTTGATTAGAATGCCTAAGATACTACCTAAAATAATCGCAATTACATTGACTATAGTCCCTAGCATGAAAAATCAATAAAAATATAGCTTAAAAATCTATCTAATCTCTTTTTGTTACTCTATTTTAAATAAAAATAACATATAAACATCTATAAATCATATTCAAAAAATTATCAATACTAAACTTATAGTCTTGCCGAAAAGTTTAAATACATCTCTTTTTCTCGTAATCAAAAGTCGAAATAGGGGCAAACATTTATATAAAAAAAAAACATAATTAATTATTGCTTTAAATTTTAATCGAAGGGATTTCATGGAATTAGACCAAAGATTGCTATTTGATTTTCTTGAAGAGTTACTTGGTGAAGAAGGTGTTGAAGTTGCTAACATTATTTATGAAAAAGAAGCAACTGATGAGGAAATCTCTAAATTAACTCATTTAAGAATTAATAATGTAAGAAGGGCGTTATATAAGCTGTATGACAACAGACTGGCAACGTACAGAAGAATTAAAGACAAAGAAACTGGTTGGTATATCTATTACTGGAAAATGGACCTTTCTAAAGCGCCAGAGGTAATAGAGAAAAGAGAAAAAGACTATGCTGAGCATCTCGAAGAGTTGTTGCAATATGAACAAGATAATATGTTTTTCGCCTGCAAAAACAACTGTTCTAAAGTTCCTTTCGATGTTGCAGAACAGCTTAATTTCAAATGTAATATCTGTGGGGAAAAATTAGATTTCTTTGATAACTCCGAGATGGTAAAAGAACTTGAAGAAGCATTAGAAAAATTCAAAAAAGTCGAAGATAGTTAAAGATTATCATGATATCTAAAGAAGAAGCAACATCCCTATTAAGATCTGAAGGCTGTTCTGAAAAAATAATAAAACATTGTACAAATGTTTCTATATATGCTAGAGAGATTGCAGAGAAAGCTTCTATTGATTATAATGTTGATTTAGATCTAGTAGAAATTGGTGGACTTTTACACGATATAGGCAGGTCAAAGACAAATGGAATTCATCATGGAATCGTGGGAGCAAATATCTTAAGAGATAAGGGCATAGATGAAAAACTTGCTTTGATATGCGAGAGGCACATTGGATCTGGAATTGACAAATATGATTCAGATAGATATGGATTGCCGCCAAGGAGATATACCCCGGAAACAATAGAAGAAAAGATAGTTTGTCATGCAGATAATTTTTTTATTAATGGAGAGAAAGTATCTTTTGATAAAGTATATGAAAGATTCATAAAAGAGCTTGGAGAAGACCATTCTTCAATTAAAAGATTATTATTACTCCAAAAAGATCTTGAGAAATATCTTTAATTTCAATTAGATATAACTTCAAAATATATTAAACCTTATCATAATCCTTATATAGTTTCTTAAGACTTATTGATTGGAGGCGATATACATGGAACATGATAAAATCTATGGTATCGTAGCAATTATCCTAGCACTAGGGTTGGTGACTGTTGCAGTATTAAAGCCCTTGCCACAAGGGCAATATGATCAGTTGCAAGTAACTGGAACTGCAGTATTAAAAGAAGCGCCAGATCAAGCTACAATATATGTATATATAGAAACAAGAAATGATACAGCACTGCTATCTCAGCAGGAAGCATCAAGAATATTGGCTCAAGTTATACAGGCTTTAGAGAAAGAAGGCATACCGTCTGATAAAATCCAGACCGATTCCTTTAGTATCTATCCAGAGTACTATTATCCAGCAGACAAAGAACCTACTTTGTTAGGTTACAAGGCAGTATATGGATTAAAAGTAATATCTACGGATATATCCAAAGTTGGAAATGTTGTAGATGCGTCCATCAAGGCAGGTGCTAACAGAATTAACAACATTGAATTCGGGTTAAGCGATGCAAAAATGGAAGACGTAAAAGTAAAGGTAATCAAAGAAGCAGTAAAAGTAGCCCAAGTTAAAGCAAATGCAATGGCCGAAGCAGGTAACTTTAGACTTGGAAAGATTACATATATGAACGAGTCTTCATATAATGTAGTTCCATATAACAGAGTTTTCGAAGCAAGCATGAAAAGTGGAACAGTTGTGCCACCCGAAGATGTAGAGATAAGTGCTACAGTTTCACTAACCTATAAGATTTGATTTTTAATTTATTTATTATTTTATTATCTATTTTTTATTTTACTTCTTTTTTTAGTAAAAGCTTTTATATTAATTCTTAGTAATAAATCTGGTGGAGTTTATGGATGAACTAGACAAAAAGATTATATCTGAACTCAATAAAGATTCAAGGCTTTCCTTCAGAGAATTATCAAAAAATCTTAACATTGCGGTGGGGACAATTTCACATAGAGTAAAAAAAATGGAAGAAGATGGGATAATTAAAGGATATATACCCGTTGTTGATCCATCAAAAGCAGGATATGACTTTATCGCAGTTATTAATGTCACGATAAAGAGGGGAAAATTACAAGATGTTGCATCCCTTCTGGATAAATTCAATAATATTGTATCTATTTATAATGTAACAGGAAATTATGATGCAGTTATCATAGCCCGATTCAAGAATAGGGGCCAACTAAATAATTTTGTCAAAGAACTCCAAACTTTTGATAATGTTGATAAAACAAACACTTCACTTGTATTAAACACTATTAAAGAAGACATCCGTGTGAAATTCGATTAAATGATATCATGAACAAAAAAGGTATAATTAATTTTGTTTCTTTGCCAGATATTTTTTCTATTGCAAATGGGACTTTAGGGGTAATTGCATTATATTTTATTCTTATTGGGAATATCTCTATTGCTGCTAGAATAGTTTTTCTGTGTATTTTTTTTGACAGTTTTGATGGTTTTCTGGCTAGGAGGAAAAATAATTCTGCTGATTTTGGTAAAACTCTTGATTCATTGTCCGATATTATTTCTTTTGGTGTCGTTCCTTCATTAATATTCATTAATTATGGCGATAATTCTATAATTGCTTTATTATTAGGAGTCATATATGTTATATTTGGATTATTAAGGCTTTCAAGGTTCAACGCAATTGATTCAAGTGAGTACTACGGGCTCCCCATAACTATCGGAGCAATATTTGTTATTCTACTTTTTTTATCAGAAATACATTTTTACTTATTTTCTGTATTATTACTCTTCACATCTTTTCTTTTTATATCAAGCCTAAAGATACAAAGACCTTCTAAAAACGGGAAATCTTTAGTTTTATCTAGTCTCATATTTGTCATCATTTCTCTAATACCGCACCCATATATAATAATAGTTTCAAGAGCCTTAATAATATTTTTTTCTTCTATTTTTTTAGGATATATCCTTAAATCCCATCAATCCTAAATCTTAAAATTGCCCCTATCCCGCCAATACCTTCCAGTTTTTTACCTGCGTCGTGTTCACTTGAAATCACGTGTATAGTAGCCCTTTGTTCCCTTGATTTCTCAGTTATTTCTTCAAATTCAGTTTTTCTAAGAAATTGATCAACTATAAGAAGTTCATTTATTGCCCCATACTCCAAAGCCTTATCAATTGCATTAAGGCCATAAACCCCTTCATTCTTTATTATTGCTTCAAATAATCTTTCAACGGCATTTGTTTCTAGGGATACTCTAAGGTCTTTTTGGGCTTTTTCTAGAATGCCTCTTTTGATGCATTCATATATCCCCGCTCTGCCACCTGTAGATACATTTTCAGGTATTAGATTGTTTAGCATCTCAGATTTGAATTCTTTCACAAAATTAATGAATTCATCTTTGTAAAATCCTGGACCTGCAATGATTACAGTCTTTAAATTATATTTTTGCATCATCTCTAAAATTTTAGAAGAGGTCTCTGCAAAAAATTCTCTTTTGTCTTTGTCTCTCGAGGATGTTTCGTGTTTTCCTGCAATGCTCTTAGAAACTGATACTGGGAAATCTACCCCATATTGTGCAATTATTCCAAAATCTGCATCGCCTTCTTCTATGCAAACAATCAAAATTTTAGGTGTTAAAGTATCTTTTATGGCCCTTTCTATACGCTCTAATTGGTAGTTTTTCCATTTCTTCGTGATAGTAATTGTTGAATCCTCTTCAATATTAAAGGTGTGGTAGCTCCCTGCCTCTTCTCCTTGAGTTATTACCCCTGTTACTCTAAGCCTCATTACATCTTTTGAGAACTCAATTTTTTCTACCTTTATCTCTAATTTTACCGGAATTCTTTCAAGTTTTTCACTTCTTATTTTGTCTCCTTTCTTCATCTCTTTTCGATAGGTTTTACCGAATAACAAGTCACCGCTTTCTATAATGTGGGACAAATGCCAAAGGTCATCGGCATTATCCACTCTTAGCTTCAATATTCCTTTGTCTAGTTCTCTATGTATTATTTTCATTTAATCTCGTTCTACAGTAATAGTTTCTCCATCCTTTACAAGATCTAGATTTTCTAAAGAACCCTCAATTTTACCAAAAATATTGACTGCACTTGCAGGTCTAATTTCTTTTTCTAAAGATGCAGGAGTTTTTCCAAAGAATATGCAAAAGGCATCCCCTTGTGGCCAAAATGCAAGATCCCCTTTATTTACAATTTCCTTGGGATTTTCATAGTCAACGTGCACAGGGATAGAAAAATAGATTTCTCCGCCCCATCTAAATCCCCTTGCTTTAAGTGGAAGTGATTCATAAATTGCCTTTGAAGTTTCTGATTCATCTAATACTGCCTTAAATTCAAATTTATCTGTTTTAATTCTTATTTGCATAAAGGATAATTATAGAAAGAAGATTTAAAATTTTCCTTTTTTAAATTTGGATTTCTCAAATTTTTTCTTTGGCCTATTATCAAATTTTTTTGTAGGCTGTTTTTCTTTCTTAGGTGGTGCATTCGGATATTTCTTTTCAATTTCTTTAATCCTTTTTAGAAGATCACTTCTTAGTAAGTCTCCAACATAGTCTCCACCTTCGTTATCAACTCTAGCTGCTATAGCAATTTTTGCCGCAAGTGTCCTAGCAATCTTTCCTTTTTGCCACCATGGAGCTTTGCCAATTTCTGGGAATTGCAAGATTATACCGTACTTAGGAGGGTCAGCACCCGTCTTTATATGTCTAAATAGGGCTTTTTCTGCACCCATCAACTGAATAGTAGAAGACGGTTTAACTGATAAGTTTTTTAGACCTCCGGCGTGAGATATTAATTTTGCAGCAATGATTGGTGTTGCAACAGAAGAAGTATTTGGGGCAATTTCATTTACAAGATTTGTAATATAGTTCTCTAAAGATTCTTTCTTAGTGTAAAGTATCTCTATTAAATTTGCAATTTCTTTAATTTGAGACATATCTTCGCCGGATAATTCGACACCTAGAGATCTATCAATTGTGTCATTTGTGATATTTGATTCATAAGATAATAAATTCTTCTTTTCTTGGTAATATGACTTATTCCCTATCTTAAGAATAAATTCAATGAAATGCTTGTTATCTGGGATAGCAGAAACTGATTCTGGGAAGTGTATTGAGTACCATTCTCTAATTCTTTCAAGAAATAGATTAATTGTTTCATCAAATTCATTAAGCGAATAAACTGCATGAATTATCAGTTTATCTTTTTCTCCTAACAAATTTGTGACCTTTATCCTTGCTAACTCCTGAAGAACTGACTTTTGTTTTTTTCGATATTCCTCTTCATGTATTTGCGCCTTTTCTAGAATTTTGGCATAATTCTCCCTAAATAAAATCCCTCCATCGTTAGGAAAAATAAATTGAAATTTTGTCTTATCCTTTAATTCATACTCGGAAGAGAAAGATAAATCCGGGTTTCTTTCCATTATTTTTTTTAATTCAAAAGGAACTTTCCCCTTTTCTAGTTTCATGATTGATTTAACTGAAGGTTTTATGCCTTTAGAAAAAGGTTCAAAGTCATTAATTATTCCCTTATTGTCAAGAAGATAAATGCCATTTAAATTAACACAAATATACATGTAGTCACTGTATCAAAGATATATCATTTTTTTAAATGTTTTTTGGATAATTGCATTCTTGATGGTTTAAAAACACCGAAAACAGCTAAAATAAGGTATAGGTAGACACCTATAAGAAGTCCTGGAACAAAAGATTTAATTTGGCCAATTAGAATGGCATTAGGAATTATATATCTATCAAATAATATAATCAAGATATTTATGCCAAAAAATGTGAGTATTATGAACCAAACTAGTTCATTTGGTTTATCAAATCTATTTAAGATAAAACGACCAAAAAGCAATCCTATTATTAATGAAGGGATTAATATAAAATAATCCATAAAATAAAATAGATATTATAATAATAAAAGTTTCTATTAAATCTTTATCCTGCTCCAGAACATCCGTCATCGCCTGAAGAATACTCTGCCTTTCCACCTACTAGTGAAGAAGTAGAATATTTTCCACAGCATTCTTCAATTAATTTTTCTGATTTTAATTCATTTCCACAAGCTTTAACTTCTTCAATGCTAGCCTTGGTGATATCAGATATTTTTTCAGGAGATATCTCTCCTCGTTGGTATATTATTGTAAGTATTTTTGATTTGAGTTCAGAATTGCATCCCATGTTATCCCTATAAAAAAATAGAAAAAATAATATATAAATTTATTGACCAATTGGAAGAACTTCTCTTCCATATGTTTCATTTATTACTTCTGCTGCAGATAGATATAATGCAGACAATGCTGTAAATATACCCTCATATCCTGCAATTATGTGTACAGTATGATTAAACTGCCCAATTGCTAAAAGGAAGAAAAGTATTGTCAAGGTTATAAATACCACTTGCAGTGCTTTAGGCTTTTTTAGAGTTGCAACAGTCATGTAAGCCGTGAAAAGACCCCATGCTCCAAGGAAAATTGCAAGTCCTGCCTTTGGTACAGGTGCAAGTATTCCTGCAAATTGAAGTAGGAACATAAGTGCAAGCCCAAGCCAGAATGCACCATATGAAGTAAATGCTGTAGCACCAAAAGTGTTACCTTTTTTCATCTCCCACATACCTGCATAAACCTGACATGCGCCACCATAAAATATGCCCATCGGTAAAACCATTCCTATACTTTCAGCAGGAATTATTTCTGCATTGACAAAATTTAGAATAAGTGTGGTTAATCCAAATGCAGCAAGCCCTAGTGGGCCCGGATTGGCTATTTTTTCTGACATAGTAACCACTCTTAGAAAAAAGTAGGTTACTTAAAAGTGTTACTGTTTATTCTGGAGAACATCTTCTATTACTTTATGGATCTGTTTAACAAGAAATGGTTTTTGAATAACTGTAGCCGCTCCTGCATCAAGTGCTTCTTTAAATCTCTCTCTATATGCAGATACTCCTATGACAGCAACATTTGGATTTTTTGACTTAGCATGTTTAGTAACTTCAACTCCTGAAACATCAGGAAGCCTTATATCAACAATAATAACTTCAGGGTTTTCCCTATCAAAAATATTAATGGCCTCTCTACCACTATCAGTGGTAAAAACTATGTAATCTTTACTTAGAATCAAGTCGTATAGTTCAAGAAGTTCAACTTCGTCTTCAACAACAAGCACTTTAAGCATTATATTAATAGCCATTTAATTGTTTAAAACTCTTTCTGAATAATTTTTCATTAGTATAAGTTAATTTTTTAAGCATTTGAAAATTCGATTAGTCATGGAAAAAATTAAACTTGATTTTCATATGCATTCCCACTATTCACCAGATGGCAATATGAGTCCTTTAACTATTCTTGAAACTGCCATTTCGAAGGGGCTTGATGTAATTTCAGTTACAGACCACAATTCGACCAAAGGCGGAATTGAAACTAGAGATCTCGCTGAAAAGAAAGATATGCCTATAAAAGTCATTGTGGGTCAAGAAGTAAATACAGTTTCAGGAGAAATCATTATCTTAAATCTTGAGGAAGAAATCCCAAGAGATATGACTTTAGAAGAAACTATTTCTTATGGGAGTAAAGGATTTATCATTGCGCCACATCCTTTTGATAAATTTAGAAAAGGTATCGGGGAAGACTTAGATCCAATAAAAGAAAAAATTAACGCCATTGAAATATTTAATAGTAGAACCTTATTGGCTAGTCACAATAAACTTGCCGAAATCTATTCTAAAACAAACAATATTCCAGGAATAGCTGGTTCAGACTCCCATTTTTTAGAAGAATTAGGATCTTCTTATTTTATGATAGAATCAAAAAAGACAACAAACTCTATTTTCAAAACCATAAATGAAGGAAAAATATCAATTTATGGAAGACAAACTGGGATTAAGCCTCATTTGAAGACAAGCATGATTCATCTGTTCAAGTAGGCATGCTTTAGTATTTCTTTGATTTGAGTGGAATATCCTAAAAGCGTATCGTTTGTTGCTGTAACGGTTGGAACTGAAAGTAAAAGGAATGACAATAAGATGATTATAAGCCCTGCATACATAAAAGCAAAGTTTACTTTTGTTCCAAGATAGTCCTTTGATAAGGTGTAAAATAATATTGTGGGTACAGACATTCCCAGTATTAATAGAAATACCACGGGAAAAGCATACATAAAAAATGAAATTAGTAGAAATAAGAACATTACTAGTGAAAGGGGATATACTCTCTTTTTATTTTCTCTGATTATTGTTTTAGCATTTGTAGTATTATTCTTATAATACAAGAAAAGAAGTGCGTATCCTACCGATAATGAAACCACGAAAGGATATGGGAACCCTTCTAGATTATTTGTAAAAAGAAACCAGCCACTTGAGAATTTCAGTATCTGTATTAATGTAATAACTATCAGGGAAGAGTTTTTGTGACTTTTAAGCCTTATAGCTGGATAGGAATATAGAAGATTCAATGCTATTATCGCTACAAAAATAACAAAGAAATTAGTTCCAGATAAAAATGAGAATAGAGTTCCCAAAATAGATAAAATTATGATAAGATATTTTGCCGTTTGTACTGAAATACTCCCATTAGCTATAGCCTTCCAGGATATCTTCATCTGATTCTTTCTATCCTCTTCGTAGTCAGTGAGGTCATTAAATAGGTATATTGCTCCTAGGCCCATAGATAATCCTGAAGCGGCGACCACTATTTTCAATATGTTATAATCACCAGTTAAACTAGTATATATTACAACTCCAAAGAGAAATTGAAGAATATTTTTTGGGGCATTGAGGGTAGCGGAATTGTAAACAATTGCCCTAAATTTCATAGTATTACTCAATTTAAGTTTATTTATAAATATTCCTACTAGAGACTATATAGTAATTTAAAAAAAATATATAGAAAAAAGTCAACACATGCACAAAAGAGGTGGCAGACTACAGTTATGCTCTATGAGTGAAGTTAACATGACTTTTGAGTTCTCATACCACTCTGGGTCGTCTTGCCTTCTACGTGATAGGAATCTCTCAGTACTTTTATCAACGAGGAAGATCCTATCCTTTTCCTTTTTCTCCCAAACTTCAATCTCTCCTTTAACAGAGCACATTGTACCCAAATAATTACACGATTTAATAATAAATCCATAGGCCTGATCAAATTCGTTTGCCATGAATAGCCATGAATTGGACTAATTAAAAGGCTAGAGGGAGTATGGGGTAGGGCTTCTGAATGCATAAAACTGAATATACTCGTTGTTTTTAAATATAAAGAGTTCTAACGGCCTTAATTAACTAATAAGTATTCATATGCCGCACATTAACCATATAAATAGATCCTCTACTTCTTTTGAATAATGCACATCCCAATGTCTAGGAATAGGTACATTCTAATTTTAATCATTGTATCAGTTATTTCTCTTGCTTATTATGTTCCACATCACGGGCTTATCTATGATGGAGGATTATATGCTTCTTTAGGATACTCACTTATTAGCGGAAATGGATATTTTTTTAACGGATATCCAGGTGATGTACCTCCAATTTTGCCTATGTTTCTTGCATTGTTCATAGGTATTTTTGGGGAAAATGGAATATTTCTAGTAGTCCCTTTATTTTCCATAGCCCATGTGATTTTATGTTATCTTATTTTGGAAAAAAGAGTTTCTACAGAATTTAGTTTTCTAGGAGCATTATATATTCTTTTTACCCCCATTATTTTTTATGATTCGATTAATGTAATTCGTGAAATACCTTTGTTAACTTTTGTGATGGCAGCTTATCTAGTCTTTTTATGGAAAGACGATTCTTATAAGAAACATGTAATAATAGGTGCTTTAATTGCTTTATCTTTCTTAACAAAATCAGTTGGATTTGTTTATACTTTTCCCATACTCGTCTATTATGTAATCAAGATGAATAAGAAAGTTGCTGTTAATTTCTTAACATCTGTGTTAATAGTCCTCCCGTGGGCAATTTGGTCATATTCTCATTTTCAAACACCTTTCGTATCACATTCAGCTTATCTTTTACCAGAAATGGGCTCTAATTTTACTGTATTTTTTACAAGAACCCTGCCTATATTCATTTTGGGATCTTTTATACCAATCTTACCCATCTCAATTTTAGGATTTAAAAAATCGGAAAAGACATTTCTATTTTTTGGATTCCTTGTTTTTTTATCTGCTTTTTTATGGCCAGTTCAAGAAGCACGGTATTTACTTGCAGGATATTTCTTATTGGTGTATTTGGCATTATTGTACCTAAAGGACAAAAAAAGAAATCTTGCTATGGCATTTATGATAATTGCAGTGTTATTTCAGGTTGGTGCAACTGTATCAATACTAGAAACTAGTGTTGTTTCATATGGGCTACTAGATGAAGCTGGGCATTGGCTTAGAGACAACACAGATGTGGATTCTAAAGTTATGGCCCAATCATTTAGGCAGATTAATTATTTTTCACACAGACAAACTTATCAAATACCTCAAGATCCTAAATTATTTAAAAAAACTCTTGAGCGTAACAAAATCGAGTACGTTGTGATTGATAGTTATGAGAAAACAACGCCCAAATATGCTAGAGAATTTTTCAATGAATTAGGCCCGGTTGTTACATTCAAAGATAATTTAGGAACTGTGAGCATTTACAAGTCACCTTATTATAATTCTAGCATACTTGACAAATGATTATCTCCAGAATATTTTGTGTAAAATGTATGAAATAAAATTTGAAAGTAGTAAACTAGCTTTTTCAAATATCTTCTCAAAGAATAGAATTGCATCCATGAATAGGCAGAAGCTAAACATGTTAAATTTGCATAAAGATCCGGTCACTTCAGTTTTTGTCATGCCGGTAAATACCATAAAATAACCTATTAAAAGAATTGTAACAAATGCAAGAGAGTAACTTATTATTATATTACTCTGGACTAAAGATATATATCCACTACCTATAAAAATCTCTAAATCGACTATAGCATTTATTGCAATTATTAATATCGTTAAGCCGCCTAAAGCATAAAATAAAGGAGATAGGTATTTTAGTCGTGGGCTAATGTCTTTCATTATCGACCCAACTAATACTGTCACAAGAAGAAATGTAAGAAGGATAAAATTATTGTTTAAAAATCCTATAAGTTTGTGGAATATTAAATAAGAAACTAAGACGGATATGAGATTCAAAAAAGCCAATATTATAAATATTAAGAACACACCACTCATTTTAGTAAGTATCGATTTTCTTAAGACGTCCATATCTTTATTTTTCATGCAAGTTCTACTTTAATTTTTGAAATTATTAAGTTTAATGATTTAATGTAAAGTTTATAAGAGAATACTTTAATCAATAATAAATGGATAATTTCGAAGTTACAAAATTAAAAGGATTATCTGAAGAGGAAGTAAATCAAAGAATAAAAGAAGAAGGTTACAATGAACTTCCTTCAAAAAAGAAAAAGACTGGTTTGCGTATAGCTTTTGAGGTAATACGCGAACCAATGTTTTTACTTCTTGTTGCATGTGGTACGATATATTTTATTCTCGGAGATATCCAAGAAGGTATTATGCTTCTTTTCTTTGTTTTTGTTATAATTGGAATTACTTTTTATCAAGAAAGAAAGACTGAAAGAGCTTTAGAAGCTTTGAGAGACTTGTCAAGCCCACGTGCCTCAGTAATAAGAGACGGAGAACAAAAACGTATTGCAGGGAGAGAAGTAGTGAGAGGAGATATACTAATTCTCTCCGAAGGAGATCGTGTTCCTGCAGATGCAATACTTTTGGATTGTAGTAATTTTTTTACAGATGAATCATTATTAACTGGTGAATCAGTGCCAGTTAGAAAGTCCAAATGTAAAGAAATATCTCAAATGATATCTCCCGGTGGAGACGGATTGCCTTTCATTTATTCGGGCACACTAGTTGTCAAAGGACAAGGTGTAGCACAAGTTCAAGCCACAGGAATTAAAACTGAAATGGGAAAGATTGGTAAAGCATTACAATCGTTAGATCAAGAGGGAACTCGTTTACAAAAAGAAACAAAAAATATTATAAAATATTTTTCTACCTCTGGATTTTTACTTTGTTTGATAATTATTGTTTTTTATGGATTATCGCGGGGCAACTGGTTAGAAGGATTTCTTGCTGGCATTACTCTTGCTATGGCCATACTGCCCGAAGAGTTTCCTGTAGTATTGACTGTGTTTTTAGCGCTTGGGGCATGGAGAATATCTCAAAATAGGGTTCTCACAAGAAGAGTTCCCGCAGTAGAAACTCTTGGCTCTGCAACAGTACTTTGTGTGGATAAGACCGGCACTTTAACACAAAATCGTATGACCGTTAACAAAATACTAGTTGGCGAGAACATATATGAAGTAAATTATGAATCAAAAAAATCCATACCTGAGGATTTTCATGAAATAGTTGAGTTTAGCATTCTAGCTAGCCAAAAGGAGCCTTTTGACCCAATGGAAAAGGCTTTCAAAGAATTAGGAAATCACTATCTTTCTGATACTGAACATATTCATAACGATTGGAAATTAATGCGGGAGTATCCCTTATCTGAAAATTTGTTGGCAATGTCACATGTGTGGAAATCTCCAGATGGAAAAGATTATGTAATATCCTCCAAAGGAGCTCCAGAAGCAATTATTGATTTATGTCATCTTGAAGAATCCAAAAAGAAACAAATTTTGTCAGATGTAGACAAACTTGCTAAAGATGGCCTAAGAGTATTAGGAGTTGCAAGATCAGCATTTAAAGAAATTGATCTACCAACTAAACAACACGATTTCAAATTTGAATTCTTGGGACTAATAGGCCTAATGGATCCCATAAGATCTTCTGTTCCTAATGCAGTCAAAGAATGTTATGGCGCCGGCATTAAAATCATAATGATAACTGGTGATTATCCAAGTACTGCTCAAAATATTGGGAAACAAATTGGATTAAAGGACCCAGAAAAGATTATCACAGGGCAAGAACTTGATAAAATGACTGATGAAGAGTTACAAAAGATAATTAAGGGGATTAATATTTTTGCTAGAGTAGTTCCAGAACAAAAATTGAGGATAGTCAACGCACTGAAATTTAATGGCGAAGTTGTGGCTATGACGGGAGATGGAGTTAACGATGCACCTGCCCTTAAATCTTCAAATATTGGGATAGCAATGGGAGGAAGAGGGACAGACGTTGCTAGAGAATCTGCAGATCTTGTGTTACTCGATGATGACTTCTCTTCAATAGTTAAATCAGTTAGAATGGGTAGAAGAATCTTTGATAATTTAAAGAAAGCCATGGCATATATTTTGGCTATACATGTTCCTATAGCGGGGATGTCACTTATACCGGTTCTTCTTAAAATGCCACTAGTTCTATTGCCTGTTCATATAGTATTCCTTGAGTTAATAATAGATCCTGCCTGCTCAGTTGTCTTTGAAGCTGAGCCTGAAGAGGCAAATGTTATGAACAGACCTCCAAGAGGTACAAAAGAGAATATTTTTGGCAAATCGACAGCTTTATTGAGTTTCTTGCAAGGTTTCAGCGTCTTAATTATAGTGTTAGTTACATATATTATCGTGCTGAGCAGAGGTCAAGGTGAAATGGAAGCTCGTGCATTTACATTTACAACTTTAATAGTTGCTAATTTAGCATTAATTTTTACTAACAGATCTTGGACAAGAACAATATTAAAGACTTTGAAATCTCCAAATTCGGCCCTCTGGTATGTTACTTTTGGAGCATTACTATTCTTAGGTATGGTGCTCTACATTCCATTTCTTAGGGAGTTATTTCTTTTATCAGTACTCCACATAAATGATCTTTTAATATGCCTTGTTTTGGGAATTATCAGCATAATGTGGTTTGAGATACTAAAATTAATTAAATTAAAATTAAATTCAAACTAATAGATTGGGATATTCTATGCCCTCATATGGGCATGTCTTTTTGAATAATAAGTAAGCCTTCTTTTTACCTCGGAATTTAAAACGGAAAACATTATAAATAAAAACGTCAAATGTCTAATATTGTATCAACATTTGGTGATAATATATGGCCTTTGGCGATAGATGCGACGGTAAGCAGATAAGAACATTACCCAATTATAAGAGGATTTATCCATTTGTAATGAAAACGAGAACTGAATCGGCAATTTATGCAGATTTTGATTTTGAAGTTGAGAAAACTTTGGAATATATGGAAAAAGTTAATGAGGGGTTAAGTGAAAAGAAAGTTAAGTTTTTTCATATTTTTATTGCTTCTTTAGTTAGGACAGTAGCTATGAGGCCACAATTGAATAGATTTGTTATGGGCAGACGAATATTCCAAAGAAACGAAATACAAATCTCGATGATTGTCAAGAAAAAATTGGACGAGGACGCAGGGTATTCGAATATTAAAGTTACTTTTGAACCAAGAGATACTTTGGACACAGTGATACAACGAATGGCTAAAGCTCTAGAATATGGCAGAGGAGATGAAAAAAAGCACGAAGAAAAAGAAATAGACCTTCTTATTAAGTTCCCTGATTTTATCTTAAGATTTATAGTCTGGGTATGGAGAGGTCTTGATTATTATGGAATTTTACCGGCGTCTATAGTCAAAGATGACCCAATGTATGCGAGTGTGTATGTTTCTAATCTTGGTAGTTTAGGGCTAGATTCTGTATTCCATCATCTGTTTGAATATGGAAATACATCAAATTTTATGGTACTGGGCAAGATTCATAAAGCCCCAGTTATTGATGATGAAGGTGAATTAAAAGTTAAAGAGGTAGTTAGAATAGGCTGTACTTTAGATGATCGTATAAGTGAAGGAATATATTTTGTTAAAGCTATTGAGCTTTTTACTAAATTTATGCAGAATCCTGAACTACTAGAAAAGCCACCTTCTGAAGAAGATATTAAGGATTATTTGATAGAAACGGAGGGAAAATGATGTATGAAAAAAAGCCGTGGTTAAAGTATTACGAATCTTATATCCCTGAATCAATCGATTATCCTAAAAAAACAATGTATGAGGCTATTTACGATGCCTCTATGAAATATCCAGACAGGATAGCTTATGACTTTTTAGACCTTACTTCAACATATAGAGAATTTTTAGCCGATATAGATCGCTTTGCCAATGCTCTTTACGCCCTTGGCCTTAGAAAGGGCGATAGGATTACTATATGTATGCCTAACTGTCCACAGGCGATTATTTGTTTTTATGCCGCGAACAAAATTGGCGGCATAACGAGCATGATTCACCCACTTTCCCCCCCAAAAGAAGTAAAATTTTACCTTAATTTAAGCAAAAGCAAATATGCTATAACACTTGATGCATTTTATGGTAATTTTATAGATATATTAGAGTCTACATCAGTTGAAAAACTAATACTCGCAAAAATAACAGACTATCTCCCAACCCTAAAAAAGATTGGATTTAAACTAACATCTGGAAGAAAAATAAAAAAAGTCCCATTCGATCCGAGAGTCTCTTGGTGGGAAGATCTAATGGAAAATGAGTACTCTCAAATAGAAAAAATAAAAATGGATCCTGATGAACTTGCAGTTATTCTCTATAGTGGTGGAACTACGGGAGTTCCTAAAGGGATTGAACTTTCAAGTCATAATCTAAACTGTCTCGCTATGCAAGCCACTGCACAGGGGCCATTGGTAGAAGGTGATTCAGTTCTTTCAATTCTCCCAATATTTCATGGATTCGGCCTAGGGGTTTGTGTGCATACCTTTTTGATTGATGGCGGCAAATGTATTTTAGTTCCTAAGTTTTCTGCAGAAACTGTTTTAAATCTAATAAAAACTAAAAAGCCCACATATATGGCAGGTGTTCCAACTCTTTATGCTGCACTTGCTAGAAATCCTAAGATATCCAAGGTCGATTTTAGCTGTATAAAGGGGGCATTCTGTGGTGGAGATCATCTCCCTCATGATATTAAATTAGAATTTGAAAATGCAGCTTCAAAATCCGGGGGAAATGTTGTTTTAAGAGAAGGTTACGGATTAACTGAATCTGTAACGGGTGTTACTATTATGCCTAAAAATAGTTATAGGCAGGGAAGTGTAGGAATACCTCTATCGGACATTATTATCAAGATAGTAAAACTAGACACATTTGAAGAAGCTCTTCCGGGAGAAGAAGGCGAAATATGTGTCAGCGGCCCTACACTGATGAGAGGATACCTTGACCATCCTGAAGAAACGGAGAAAACTGTTAAAGTTCATCCCGATGGAAAAAGATGGCTTCACACTGGAGATGCAGGTCATATGGATCCTGATGGATTTATCTATTTTAAGCAAAGACTTAAACGAATCATAATATCCTCTGGAATGAATGTTTATCCATCGCAGATTGAAGATGTTTTGGACAGTCATCCTCTAGTCGCATTATCTTGCGCTATTGGAATTCCCCATCCTCACAAAATGAAAAGTGTCAAAGCATTTATTTCTTTGAAAGATCCATCTAAAGCAAGCAAAGAGCTAGCAAAAGAACTTATGGATTATTGTCAAGAGCACTTGATAAAATGGAGCTGTCCAGAAGAAATTGAGTTTAGAAAAGAATTACCATTGACTCTAATAGGAAAAGTAGCATATGGGGTCTTAGAAAAAGAAGAACTAGAAAAGAGAAAGAATCGTGAAATGGACAAAATTCAAAATAAAGAAGGATTCCCAGAGACTACTATGGACATATCTTGTTCATCAAGTCTAGGTGCTCCGGATAATCCTTAAATTATTTATTTTTTTCATATTTAGTTGCAACAAAATCGATAATAATTCCATAAACTATCCCGGCGAAAAAACTTGGAACATCCCTAAATTCACTTGATAGAAATATGGCACTTGATACTATTATCCCCAGTATGAAGCCTCTAATTACAGTATTGATAGGGCCTTTAGTTAATCTTATTTCCCCTGAAAGGCCGATTAGTAGCCCCATAACTACCCTGTTATACCACATAGCTAATAAGAAAATATAATTACCATATCCTATTCTGCTTCCAACTCCAATAATACAGAATACACCCAAGATAGCCCCAGTAATAATGGCTACCAATAACCTTTTTTTATTCAACATTTTTATCATATCCCACATAGACTATAGTAGTTTTTTTAATATCCAAACAATTAATAGTAAATAACTATATAAATTTTAATATTTAAACAATTCTAGGATTATTATGAAAGAAAAGATAAACCCCACCGAAGAGGAATGGAAGAAAAAACTTACCCCTGAAGAGTACCATATTCTGAGAGAAAAGGGAACAGAAAGACCATTTAGTGGCAAGTTACTAGACAATAAAAAGAAAGGAAAATATGTTTGTGCTGGATGCGGGAATGAGCTTTTTGATTCAGAGGACAAATTTGATTCTGGTACTGGATGGCCAAGTTTCTCTGAGCCATCCGAAAAAGATAATGTAGAAGAGCACGATGATTTATCATATGGAATGGTCAGAACAGAAGTATTATGTAGTAAATGCGGTGGCCATTTGGGCCATGTTTTCGATGATGGTCCAAAACCAACTGGTAAAAGATACTGTATGAATTCCGCATCACTTAAATTTGAAGAGAAAAAATAGGTGGGGCTTTGAGTTGGAACAAATCTCCACCGGAACTTATTGAACTATTTGCATATTTAAACGAGCCTTTCGAGTGTGAAAGAAAGAAGATGTTTGGATATCCAGTTTGTTATGTAAATGGAAATATGTTTACTGGACTATATGAAGATAAGATAATTATTAGATTATCAAATGAAGAAAAGGAGGAAGCTTTATCAAAGAAAGAACTTTTTGGACCATTTGAGTCAATGGGAAAGACAATGAAGCAGTATGTCACTATTATAGATCCACTAACTAAAGACAGAAGTTTCATTGCTTCTTGGCTTAATAAATCGTTTGAATATACAAAGTCATTGCCTCCTAAAGAAAAAAAGAAGGGGTGAATTAGTTGGAATTTAAGTTTAAAACATTAAAGCAGAAGGTAGTTATTCCAGCAGAACCGGAACAGATATATGAAGCGATTATTGATGGAAAAAAACATTCTGAATTTACGGGAAGCAAAGCTACTTCTGATTCTAAAATTGGTGGGAAGTTCACTGCATGGGATGGATATATTTTTGGCAAACATTTAGAGTTAGAGAAAGGAAAAAAAATAGTTCAAGAATGGTCAACAACTGAATGGCCAAAAGGTTATCCTCCATCTATATTTGAATTAAAATTTAAGAAAGTGCAGGGCGGCACTGAAATAGAGATGGTTCATTCTAAAGTGCCCGAAGAGCAGGCTTCTGACTATGACCAAGGTTGGATAGATTACTACTGGACACCTTTGAAAGAATACTTCAAAAAATAAAAAATTAACTATTAATATATACTGAATAGGGGTCTGTCAATGCATATACGTTTGCAAATCCCTTGTTTGCTAAAAACTGTGCGTTTGTTATTGCTGCTTGACTAGTGCTACAATATACTATTATTTTTCTATCTCGAGGTATGCTCGAAAGAACAGAGCCTAATTCAATTCCAGTAATATTGACTGCACCAGAGATATGCCCTGCCCTATATTCATCGGAATTTCTAACATCTATTATAAAAAGGGGTTCTCCACTAGCAATCAACTGCTTTAACTGGGAGGAATTAATCAAAGTATATGGAACTGCTGGGCTTCCAGTATCTTCTGCAATCCTGTCAATCAAGGTAACAAGGTTACTCTGAACAGCAAAGTATGTATTCTCCCTATCACTTCCTGCAATGACAAATACTTCTTGTCTCGATATCCACTGATCCCTTTTTTCGTAGAATATCTGGTATCCCTTAATATTTCTTAAATTATAACTTTCATTTGGTGGCAAAATCTGTAAAGATAATGCTCCAGTATGGTCTGGTGCATCTGGTCCGCCTAGTATTATAACGTAAGGGTAGGTATTATATCCTGGATCAGTTCTTCCAAAATAAACAACATTCATGCCTCGACTTTGTAGGATAGATATTATGTTACTATTTATATTGTAGTCAATGGAATTCGAGACAAGAGCTACATTTTTTTGTGCTGAAACAGAGTTAAATGAAGCTATAACAAAAAATAATATGGCTAAAGAAATCAATATTTTTTTCATTTAATCACCCAAGCTCTTCCATAAGTTCTTTTGCCAGATCTTTCAACTGTTCTTTTGAATATTCTTCTGCAGGACCTTTAAGTTCTTTTACTCTAATCTTTATACTTTGGGCTGCCATATTCATGCCTTTTTCATTCAAAATTTGCTCCATTGTTTCAGTAGCACTTGACTTATCCGGTGCCATACATGTTGTGATAACGGAATACCTTTTTCCATCTTTATTTTCTATTTTTTTCAAAAATCCCTTCATCTTGCCACTAACGTTTGCAAGATGTGTCGGCGCACTAAAAATATATAAATCGGCATCTGGCACAGAATCAGGTTTGATTTCTTTAACTGAATAAATATCAACATCATTTCCCTTATCTTGGATGATTGAACCTAGGTACTCCATACATGTTTTTCCCGTACCAAATTTTGAATCATAAAGAATACATACTTTCATTATACTACCTCATGCCATTAATATTAACTTCAATCTATAAAAAACTTTGGTAAAAATTAGATATAGTTAATAAATCAAAAAAATTTATATATAATTACTATTAATTTCCAGAGGATATAATGGAAATTACGTCTTCTAAAGAAAAATTCATTTCATCACTCGAAAAGGGGGACATAATACTGAGCAGAAATGAAAAAAGTCCAATTGAATCTATCATATGTAAGGCCGTTCCAGATGCTAGATGGCCACACTGCAGATTGTATATGGGATATGAAAAGAGCGTTGAATCGACTGTTGGTGGGGTCCAGGTAAAAGAAGTAAAGGATTATCTTGATACAGATGACTTAATGATAGTGAGGCCCCCAGATTACATTGACAAAGATAAACTTGTTAAGGACTGCATGATGTACCTTGGATTGGGATACAGCTACATTCAATTTCTCAGGACGGGGAATCTATTTTTAATTAAAAGACTGATCAAGAAAGATTTGAGGAAATACTTTAGGATTGACATCGACAAAAATGTTGTTTGTTGCGAGCTTATTGCATATGGATTATTGGAACAAGGCTATAAATATGAAGTTACCCCAAACTTCTGTTTTCCTGACCAATTTGAGGATGACTCAAGAATGAAAATTATTTTGAAATATGTCCCTGAAATTTATTCTAATATCAAATAATTGTTTTCTTAACATAGGTAGTTATATAAAGTTAGCTTCAAAGTTAATTAAGTGAATAAATAGAATAATTGGAATTTCATTCTTATAATTATAATTAGGCGTGAGGTATAATGAACTCTTATGATCAAAATACTGGCCTGAAATATATACTTCGTGACGGGGTAACAAGCCAGATAATGATAACTTTGACAAGTGGAACTTTTCTCACAGCATTTGCATTAAGTCTTGGGGCATCAAATTTACTAATAGGAATTATGGCATCAATTCCTGCTATAGCAAATCTTATCCAAATACCTTCTGTTTATATAGTTGAGAAATATAGGGACAGAAGAAAAATCTCAATGTTTTCTTCCGCATTCAGCAGATCCTTTATTTTATTAATAGCTTTGTTGCCATGCTTAGTCAATTTTAATTTAGGCATTATTTTGTTCGTCTTGTTTTTAATATTCCAATCAATATTTTCATCTATAGGTGGGTGCAGCTGGAACTCTTGGATGAGAGATCTAATACCTATAGAAGTATTAGGCTCATTTTTTTCAAAGAGGATGAGACTCGCAACATTGTCAACTATTCCAATAGCGCTTATAGCAGGCTTTTTCATTGATTTTTGGAGTACTTCTTATCCTGATTTAAGCATATTTAGCTATTCTATAATATTCTTTTTTGGATATTTATCTGGGATAATCGGAGTGTATTATATTTCTAAGATACCTGAGCCAGGTATGTCATTGAAAGCAGAAAGCAATATCCTAATGCTATTTTCTCAGCCTCTAAGAGATAAAAATTATAGAAATCTAATAAAATTTTTGGGATCATGGAATTTTGCAGTCAACTTGGCCGCACCATTCTTTACCGTTTATATGTTAAAAAGATTGGAACTAAATATGTCCACTATCATAATTCTGATGGTGTTAGGGCAGTTAATGACATTTTTCTTTTTGCATTTTTGGGGAAGAATATCTGATAAATTCAGCAATAAATCTGTACTGCAAGTTTGTGGGCCTCTTTTTATTTTAAGCATACTTGGTTGGACCTTTACAACATTGCCAGAAAAATATTTCCTAACAATGCCATTATTGGTATTAGTTCATGCCACTATGGGCATATCTGCAGCTGGAGTGTCATTAGCTTCTGGAAATATAACCTTGAAATTGGCGCCAGAAGGTAATTCTACTGCATATCTTGCACTTTCAAGCATAATAAATTCAATAACTGCAGCTATAGCCCCTATAATTGGTGGCTTGTTTGCCGATTTTTTTGAAAAAAGAGAATTAGCATTGACTCTTGAATGGATATCGCCTGAAAACGCACTATTATTTGAAACGTTTAATCTAAAATCCTGGGATTTCTTTTTTTTCTTGGCCTTTTTAATTGGACTGTATTCACTACACAGTTTAGCAGTTGTAAAAGAAGGTGAAGAAACAAGAAAAAAAATTATTTTCAATGAATTATTTTTAGAAGCGAGACATGGCATTAGGGGATTTTCCAATATAGGTGGCGGATTAAGGTATATGATTCAATTCCCATTTTCAACAATGTTATTAGTTAGAAATAACGATTTTTTAAAAAGAAGGCTCATGAAAAAAATTAGATTAAAAAATATCTATAGGTATAAAGAATAATCAAAAAACTAATAAAGCCTAAATCCTATTATAATAAGGTATAATGATTTTTAAATTATATGATATACGGGGCCATTACCCCGACGAAATCGATGAAAAATTTGCATATAGTCTGGGTAGAACTTTTGGAAAATTGTATAAAAATATTTTATTTGGCATTGATTCCAGAATAAGTTCTGAAAAATTTAAAGACCCTTTTGTAACGGGAGTTATTAATGAAGGCTCAAAAATTAGCTATGCAGGGATGATTTCAACTCCCTTAATGTATTTTTTAACAAAAAAGAATTTTGACATTGGCGTCATAGCAACTGCATCACACAATCCTAAAGAATTTGGAGGTTTCAAAGTATGTGGAATTGATGGATTGCCACTTTCACCTATTAATCAAATTAAACCTATATTTAAGGAATACGAACTATCTGAAATATTTGAAAATGCTGAAGATTATAAAATTGACTTTGAAACTGAATATACAAATTATTATTTAAAAAAATTTGAAAATGCTAAGGACTATAAAATCGTCGTTGATTTTTCAAGCGGTGCATCTGTAGTTGAAAGAAAAATATTAGATATTATTTTTAAAAATAAAAGTTTTCTTTCCTTTGTTCCAGATGGCAATTTCCCAGACCATGTACCAAACACTATGACTCCTGATTGTTTAGAAAATATAATCAATAAAGTATTAGAAGAAAAAGCAGATATTGGGATAATATTTGATGGGGATGGTGACAGAATTGGGATAATAGACGAGAAAGGTCATCCCATAAGAGGAGATATTCTAACTGCTATAATTGCAGAGCAACTGCTTTCTGAATCAAAGGGAAATATAATTTACGATCTGCGCTGTAGTAATATTGTTCCTGAAACAATTATTAGTAAGGGCGGAACACCCATTAAATCAAGAGTAGGCCATTATTTCATAAAGAAATTAATGAAAGAAAAGGATGCAATATTTGCTGGAGAATTATCCAATCATTTTTATTTCATGGAAATTGGAGGATTTGAAGCACCTCTTTTAGCCCTTCTATATATCCTAAAAAGTATTGAAAATAATACCTTAAGTAATGTTGCAGATAAGTATAGCAAATATTACCAGAGTGGAGAATTGAACTTTGAAGTCCCCGATAAATACTCTAAGATGAACGAGATTTTAACAAATTTTAGTGAAGGGGCTGTAGAAAAAATAGATGGCATTTCTATTTATTACAAAGATTGGTGGCTCAACGTTCGACCATCAAATACTGAGTCCTTACTCAGAGTAAATATAGAATCTAACAATCAAGAGATATTATATGAAAGAATAAGAGATGTAAAAAAAATAATGAATCGGTGAATAGGTTTTATGGAAGAAATTGATAGTAATGAAACTGTATATAGTAAAAGAAAGAATATCACTAAATTAAAAGTTCCGGCCCTTAGAGAGTACTCCAAAGTGGTGGGGAAAGAGAAAATACATAAATTAAAGGAATTAGCTAAAGATCTAAATGGAATTAAAATATTGGAGGTAAATTCCACAGCTTTTGGTGGGGGGGTTGCAGAGATGCTAAAATCTTCTGTTCCCTTCTTAAATGAAATTGGGATAGAAGATGATTGGAAAGTCATGAAAGGAACAGATGAATTCTTTACTGTGACAAAATCAATTCATAATTTGTTGCAAGGAAAAAAACAGGATTTTACAAAAAACATGGAAGATATATATGTAGCTTGCACAGAGGCAAATGTAAAGAAAAATATAATAGACGAGCATTATGACGTAATTACTGTTCATGATCCCCAACCTTTAGGCTTGGCAAGTTATCTAAAAAAAGAAAAAGAAAAATGGCTATGGAGATGTCACATCGACCTAGATATCGATGTGTTTCTTAAAAATGAAAATTTAGAGAAGTTGATAACTAAGTGGGCAAGCTATTATGATTCGGCGATCTTTTCTAACGTCCAATATGTGGTATCAAGCTGGAATTTGCCAAAGTTTATAATCCCCCCATATATTGATCCCCTCTCAGAGAAAAACAAAGAGTTAAAACAGGATTATATTGACGAGATTATTGATAAATATAATATTCAAAAAAATAAACCCATAATTCTTCAAGTAAGTAGATTTGATAAGTGGAAAGATCCTGTGGGGCTTATTTCTATTTATAAAAACGTAAAGAAAATGGAAGATTGTCAACTTGTTTTAATTGGTAGTATGGCAAATGACGATCCTGAATCAATTTTAGTCTTAGAGGATGTTAAACAAAAAATAAAACATACAAAAGACGTTCATATACTTCTTAATCTTCCCGATATTGAGGTAAATGCAATACAAAGGGCTGCCACAGTTGTAGTCCAAAACTCAATAAAAGAGGGATTCGGTCTTACAGTTACCGAAGCATTATGGAAAGAAAAGGCTGTTGTTGGGCGACCAGTTGGAGGATTGACTCTTCAAATAGTTCCTAACAAAAATGGATTTTTATTATATGATACAGATAAAAGAATAGAAACTATAGTCATGCTCCTTCGAAATCCAGAAAAAAGAGAAACAATCGGAAAAAGAGCAAAGAAATTTGTTAAGCAAAGATTCTTAATGCCCGGTAGGGCATATGATTATCTCTTGGCCGTTGAGACAATGGAGTTTTTGCCCAAAGAGAGTATTGTTAGCTTTCATCCTTGGTATGAGCTCTAATCCATAAGCTAATATTTTCAAAACACATCATTTCAATTTCTCTGAAAATTCTAATCTTGTTTTTGGAAGGCTATCCGGGTAATGTTTTTGTATATATTCAATCATTTTTTCCCTAACATAACATCTTAAATCCCACAACTGAGGCGAATCTTTAGCACTGACTATCCCCCTAAGTTCCATAGTCTTTTCAGTAGTATCTGTAACTTGTAAAACGCCAACCTTTTTATCCCAAAGTTCTGAGGATTCAAGGATTTTATGGAACTCTTGTTTTATTTCCAAAATAGGTATTTTATAATCAACGTAAAAAAATACAGTTCCCCACACCTCTGCTGATGTCCTTGTCCAGTTCTGAAACGGATTATCTATAAAATATGATATAGGCAATATTAATCTCCTTTGATCCCATATGCATACTACTACATATGTTAATGTTATTTCTTCTACTCTGCCCCACTCCTTTTCGACTACAACTACATCATCTATTCTAATTGGCTGGGTAAATGCAATTTGAAATCCGGCCAATAGATTAGAAAATGATTTTTGTGCTGCAAATCCGATGACTACTCCTAAGACACCAACTGAAGTAATTAGCCCTACGCCTATATTTTTAAGACTATCAAAACTTACTAAGATCAAAGAGCAGCTAATTAGAATAATTATGAATATTAGCACAGATTTTATATATTGAATTTGTGTAACTATTTTTCTTTCTTTTATATTATCCTTCTTTGAGATATTAAATATTTGGTAAAGATAATCATTTAAGACGTTTACTAAAGAGATAGAAAGCCAAGCAAAATTGAAAATAACAAGAATTTTTATAATAGAAGAAACAGCATCAATTTTCATAATTTCACTATCAAGATAATTATTTAAAATGACAAATATGACAAAGAAAGAAAAAAATATCAAAGGTTTCTTTGATTTAAAGAAATTAATATATTTTTTTGCCCTATCAACCTTTTTTAGGATATAAAAGAGAATATTAATTATAAAAATACTTAAAATAATACTGATTAACAATATCAATATCCGTAAAATCCAAAGATTATCCAAGATCATTTTGATTGATTAATATTCGGAATTAATTTGCCTCCTAGAAAGGTAATTAATCTAATAATCGTTACTATGATTAGAGTAAACCAAATAATTAATATAATTTCAGCCACAAGGTTTAATGGCATTGCTATGGATTCAAATAAACTAAGACTAATCATATTCTTAAATATCAAATATCCTGAAATTAATAAGATATGAAATATGGCTAAGTTTCTAAATGATAATTTTGGAAATGTAGGGACTACTCCTTTAGGATTTTCCATCCAATGATATTTGTAAAAGATATTTAAAAGCTTTTTTGTCAAATTTGAAACTAAAATGAGCTATATTTGACAAAATAAGTAAAAATTATTCTTATTATAGAATTTAAAACATTAATTTTATTTATTCTAAAATTATATATTAATCATGAAAATAGTAATAATGGCCGGGGGATATGCAACAAGATTATGGCCAATAACTAGAAAAAGGTCAAAATCATTATTGCCTATAGGAAAAGAAACGATAATTGATCATGTTTACTCAAAAATTGCTAAATTCAATCTTCCAGTAATCGTATCAACAAATCAAATTTTTGAAGAAGATTTTAAGAAATGGGCAAAGAACAAGGGTATTCAAGTAATTGCAGAAAAAACGACAAAAGAAGAAGAGAAATTAGGCGCAGTTAAAGCATTAGGGCAACTTTATGAAATTCTAAATGATGACATCTTTCTTATTGCAGGAGACAATTTATTTACATTTGGTTTAGAGCAATTTTATGAATATTTTAAGAAAAATAAAAAACCATTAACTGCATTGTATGATGTAAAGGCAGAATATCTTGCTAAAAGGTATGGGATAGCTGAACTTGAGGAGGATAAAATAGTAAAATTCCATGAAAAATCGGATAATCCACCTTCTACCCTTGCTGGAATGGGGATATACATACTTCCAAGAAAATCTCTAAATATTTTATTAGAGTATATTGAAAAAGGAAGAAATGTCGATAATCTAGGAGATTACATTAGCTATTTAGCTGAAAAGGATGAAATATATGCGTTTCCCTGTCATGAAGGATTATGGCATGACATAGGAAAACCAGATTCTTATTTAGAATCACTTAGTATTTATATGAAGAATTATATTGGAAATATAGAAATAGATGAAAATTCAAAAATTATTGAGCCTGTTGTTATTAAAGATAATTCCAAAATAATAAACAATTCAATTATAGGTCCAAACGTATACATAGGCGAAAATTGCACGATAGATAATTCCAAAATTAGTAATTCCGTTATTTTTGACAATAGTTCAATATTAAATTCCCAGATAAATAAATCTATACTTGACAGTCATTGCTCAATCAATGACAATAAACTTAAAGATTCAGTGTTAGGCGAATATTCAAAAATAAATGAACATTAGACTTTACCCATTTTTTTAGAATAATAATCTAAAGCCTGAGTAATATAATCTTTGCTTATTTTTCCTTTAGAGGATTCAGTTTGAAATATTCTATCTGGAATATTTAATGAGTTTATATTGAAGCCCATCTTTTGTTTAAGCCTTAATTTTTCTAAATAGATCTTCTTTCCTAGATCTTCTAGTGTTTCTTTATCTATTGATACCCCAAGCGGTTTAAAAGCTTCACAAACTATTTCTGGCGTATATACATTTCTTGCAAAAAAACATACGACTAGGCTTGAGAGTACCTGTCTCCACATCTCTTCTTCGACAAGTTCATCCACTAATTCTTCTATATCAAATTCTTTGCCCTTCTGGTCCAAAGAGTATCCTGCATTGTCTAGGTGACTATGCCTCAGTCCAATTAGATCCCCTATATGGCATGCCGGGCCTGTATGGTATCCTGGCATTTCATTTTTACCAAAAGCAAGTGCATAATCTTTCCCCCCATATACATCTGAAGCTTTTCTAACACCTTCGGCAAGATTTTTGTAAAAATCAGTTGGTTGTTTGACTAAATATTCTATGCCATTAAGGTATTTTTGATAATTTCCGAATTCAAAATCAATCAGAGTATCCTTGGTGGAAATTAAACCTTCTTTTAAAGCTTCTGTTGCCCAAGCCAAGCATACCCCAGTGCTCATTGCATCTATGGCATAAGATTCAACTTTATGTATAAGTTTTAATATTCCATCTGCAGACCCCACCCCTAGCATGGATCCCAAGGCATATATTAATTCATAGTCATATGATATCATTAAAGTTTTAAAGAAATAATTTTTATTTTCGTAAGGTTCTCTTAAAGAGGCTATATGTATGCACGCCGTTGGGCAGTGATTACAAGCTATCCTTCTACCCAAATATTTCTCACCTATATTTTCTCCACTTATATTATCCCCATTCTCAAATTTATTTGAAGTAAGATTCCTTGTGGGCAATCCCCCTATTTGATTTAGAGTAAGTATATTTGCAGATGTTCCGATAAGGTGGTATTTTTTCATAGCTTCAGATTCTGTTGCTATTTTGAAGATTTTGTTATAAGTATCCCTGTAAATATTGGCATTTTCGGGAATTTTACTGCTTTTACCTCTAATCATAACTGCTTTAAGATTCTTTGATCCAAAAATAGCACCTAATCCTAATCTTCCAAAATGCCTATAAGTTTCAGTAGTAACTGAAGCGTATCTAACTAGTTTTTCACCGGCCCCTCCGATAGCCATAACAGTTCTAGTACCTTTTCCTTCTTCCCTTTCTGCAATTATTCTTCCCGTTATCCTAGAATCTTCAATTCCCCAAATAACTCTAGCGTCTCTAAAGAGTACATTTCCATCTTCAATTACTAGATATACTGGATTTTTACTAATTCCTTTTATTACAATTGCTCCATAACCTGCATGCGCAATACTTGTTGCAGTTCTTCCCCCCGCATGGCTTTCTCCCCATTCTCCAGTTAGGGGACTTTTAAAAAGTGCGACAGTCTTTGTAGCTAAAGGGTAAGCAGGTGTAAAGGGCCCAATACTAAAAATAATCACATTATCTTCACTTAAGGGGTCTGCCTCTAATTTTAGTTCTTCCTTAAGCAACTGAGTACCCACGCCAACTCCACCAATCCAATCATTAAATAATTCTTTTCTATCCTGTATAGCAAAACTATTTTTCGATAAATCAATTTTTAAGACCCGACTGTTCAATCATTCACCTCCGCAAATGTAAGTACTTCGTGCGGACAAAATTGTACACAATAACCACAATGAATACAAACTGCTGGCTTACCATTACTCTTTTCGAAAATAGCCCCAATAGAACAGGCATTCATACAATTGTGACATGCTATACATCTGTCCTCAACAAACATGACCCCTCCTCCTTTTTTCGGAATCAATGCTTCATTTGGACATACTTCAGCACAAGGCGGATTTTTACACGCTCTACAAAAAATAATAGTGGCTCCTCTTTCAAAACCACTTAAACTTATAGCCAAAATAGCTGAGGAGTCTATCCCAATTTCAGGTTTTTTTGGATTCTTTCTAGCACATGCAAACATACAAAGACTGCATCCAACACATTTCTCAATATCTTTGATTTGTAATTGTTTGAATCTATCAATCCCCCTTTTTTCTTTCCAGAATCTTTCTCGTTTCAGTTTTGTATTCCTCAACGTTTGGCTGATTGAATGGATTAATATCCATTAAATACCCTAGATATACCATTTCAATCATCTTATACTGAAGAAATTGTCCCATTGCATATTCAGATTTGTTATTAATTCGAACTTCCATGAATGGTCTTTTGTGATTTCTGAATGTTTTGGTAACGCCTTTGTATACCGCAGTCATTAAAGTCTGTAACTTTTTTTCTTGTATTCCCTTAACTAATTTAGAATAAATTCTTTCTTTTGGAACCCTCAAAATATTTCTATTATGTTTTATTTTGACAAAAGTAGTAAATTTATCGTCTGGTCCCGCCAAATACAATTGTGTCATTGAGTGAAGGTCTGTTGATCCTATAGATACTATCGGGGTTATACCTGTAAAAACATGTTCTCTTTTGAGATTATATTCCTTCCCAAGGCTTTCTGCCATTAATTGTTTGTACCATCTGCCTATTGATTCCATTCCTGGACTAAATAAGAACAGATTATGTATATTCCTCCCTCGTTTATAGTGGATATATATCAAAGATGCACTTTTTGCCGCAGGATTTAACTCTAAATTCTTGTTTATACTTTTTCGAATTATATCCTTTGCACCATAAAGCAATAGATCAATATTAATCCCTATTAATCCAAGAGGAAATAATCCTACAGCAGAAAAAACTGAGTACCTACCTACAACTTTTCTTGGTATTTCTAATAATGTAAAATTTTCTTCTAAAGCTAATTCCCATAACTTAGAATCTTTATCAGAAGTAACAACTATATAGTCCTGGAAATTTTTTTTATATTTTTTAAGAAGATTCACAATTATCTCAGAATTTGCGATAGTTTCTGTAGTACTACCTGATTTACTGATTACATTTATAATTATGTTTTCTCCTTTTTGTAAAATCGGCTCTATAACTTGTATAATACTGCTCATAATATCTGAATCAACTGTATCTGCATATAATATCTTAATATCTGGATTTAGTTCATTGTATAGTTTTCCAAGTATAGCTTCTTGAATAGCCGTTGTACCAAGATTGCTCCCTCCAATACCTATAACGATTAAATATTTAGGATTTAATTTTTTTTTCTCGTATATTATTTTTTTTATATTATTAAGAGATTCTTCGTCATAAGGAAGATTAATGAAGGATCTATAATCCTCATAATTCTTGTTTTTAACGACATTGTTTAAAACATCAATCTCATCCATCATATTTTTTTCTACTAAGTTTAGATCTATTGGTAATACCATACTATCTTTAAAATCAAATTTTAGTTCATTCATTTTAACACTTATTTTATTTTAATAATTTTATGAGGATATTCATTAATTTTAGAATTAATTTCCTCTAAATTCAAAAATTTATTTTTTGCGCCCAGGTATTGGATTACAGACTCGGCTTCAGTTGCCCCATATTCTAAGGCAATTTTGATATTCATAGTTTTCATAAAACCAGTAAGAAATCCAGCACCAAAACTATCTCCCGCCCCAGTAGTTTCTTTTACATTTACCTCGTTTGGTACAATCATGTACCCTTCTTTCTTTGTGAATGCATATGCCCCATGGGATCCATCCGTTATTACTGCCATACTTGGCCCATATGTAAGTAAACTATCGGCCATAAGCCTTGGATCAGTATGGCCAGTAATCAGTTTAGCCTCTTCAAAATTTACACAAATTATATTAGAATTGTTAAGTATTTCTTCAAACTTTTCTATTCCTTTTCTTATTAAATAAGAACTAGGATTATACATTATCCCAATATTATTTTCTTTTGCATATTTTGATATTTTTATCTGGGTTTCTAAGGAGTCCCCAAGCATTGTACAGAGATAAAACCATTTGGAGTTTAATTTTGATAAGTTAATTTCATTAAATCTAAGTTTGTCATTTTTATCTTTTAGAGTAAGGATTGTCCTGTCCCTTCCTTTCGCATCCAAAATTACAGAATAATCTGATGGGCCTTCTTCTTGTATTAATAAAGAGGTATCACATTGAATAGAGTTTAGATATTTAAATATTTTATCTGCGTTGTGATCATCACCTATTTTTCCCAATAATGCTACTTTTAATCCAAATGTTGAAAATGCTCCAGCAGTATTTGTTCCGCCCCCTCCAATTTCAAAATTCATTGATTTAACAAGGATCTTGCTCCCATAGGGTACGGATAATTGCCCATCTTTAGTTAGTCTAAATAGATCCTTCCCCGTGTCTACAAATAGGTCTATAGTACAACTACCCATGGTAATAACGTCATACATTTTTTCACCGTGGGTATTCCTTCATGATGTCTCTAATTTTCTCATTGATTTTCCAGGAATCTTCTCTACTTCTTTGCCAAATATTTCTTCCAAAAATTACTCCTGTAGCACCAGCTTCCATGGAAAGTTTAACTTTATTTAAAAGATCTTCATCCCCAAGCTTTGATCCCCCAGATACAAGGACCATCGTATTGCCTGCAGATTTTACTACTTTTTTAATAGCTTCTCCTGGGGACAAATCTAATTGATTATATGGTTCCGGATACAAATCCCTTTTTGAATTGTCGATTACAGGAAAATTAATCTTTATAATATCTGCGCCCAATTCACACCCTACACGTGCAGCGTAGTCTACAGCGTACAGAGATTCTTTTCCTCCCTTTTCTTCTATGGCTTTTCCCCTAGGATAAGACCAAACTATTATTGGCATTCCATATCTATCTGCTTCTCTTTTTACTTTCCTAAATTGGGCAATATCTT